>NZ_VOZT01000007.1:0-95004 GCF_013419625.1 Acinetobacter sp. YH12070
TGAGGTGTGTAGTCTTCACGCTCTAGAAAGCGATTTACACTATCATGCGAGATATTATAAGTCTCGGCAAGTTGTGTGCAGCTAATAGAGTTCGGTTCTGTCATGAGAAAGCCCATATAAATGGGTAATGTACAAGTTGCTGTAGAAGCATGTTTAATTCGTCTGATCACAGATACTTTATAAAGTATTTTAATACTTTTTTGAATCCGTCAATGCGTAAGTCCTATGAATTATTTATTTCAACCTTTTGGTAAAATATATTAATATTCAATTTGAATTAAAAACTTATTTATTTTCACTACACTATCTCTCTATAGCAAAAATTACTTTTATTCTTTTTTAATCGCTTGGACAGAATATCAATATAATCTATTAAGATAATCTAAAAATGAGATATCTTCTACTTTCTATTTTTTTATTGTGAACTCTTGCTATTACCCTCTATTTTTCAATAGAATGTTAAAACATTAAATAAAATTAAAACAAATATTCAGGGGACTCCTTTATGACAAAAAAGTATTCAAAATTTTTACCATCCATCGATGACTTTAGCTTAGAAAATTTTCCTTTCTACTGGGTCACTCAGGTTCATGCTCAATACGTTTTAAACGTTGACCATGCGTTGAAAAAATATGGTGTTGATAATTCACGTCGCCGTATCCTTCTCGCACTCAAGTCTAAGCCACATGCGAGCGTTTCGGATTTATCTGAAATGGTCGTGTCTAAAATGTCGACGACAACCAAAATTGTTTATCGCTTAAAAGATGAAGGCTTAGTAGACACTTATTCTTGTGAAGATGATGCACGTATTACTCGCGTCGTGTTAACCGATAAAGGCACTGCTATGACGCAAAAGATTAACGATCTAACGAATGTCGTTCTCGAGCAATCTTTTGAAGGCTTAACACCGCTACAAATTGAAAAAACCATGGAAAGTTTAAAGCACATTTTCAAAAACTTAGCGCGCTAAGCATTCTGCATCACCGAAGTATCAATCGAAAAAGTTCAGTTGGGGACTGATTTTTTCGATTTTTATTTTGGGTGCATGCTCACATTCAAATTCGTCAACAGGAAAACCCTGTACAAAACTTTGGATATTCGGTGATTTCCAACTCAGCCATTCCTCTAATCGTGCATGCGGAATCACAATCACTGAGCGTTTTACATTACCTGGCTCATGAAAGTGTTTCATCATCTCATGCTGAATAGCATCCATCGTAATCATGGTTGCAGAACGTACAATCTCATCACCTTGCCGACAAATGTCATATAAGGCAGCGATATAAAACGCTTCTCCATCTTTGCGTTTAACACTCCAACGCTGCGGTTTATTGTCGATATACATAGACTCATAAAATTCAGACACTGGAATTACGCCAAACTTACATTTTGAGATCGCATTGATAAAAGACGGCTTTTGATACAAAGTTTCATTTCGGGCATTATAGGTTTTTAGTGCAATAGATTTGTCTTCGGCCCATTTAGGCACCATGCCAAAACCCACTTTTCGCCACTCTAGCCCTTGCTCAGACTTAAAGAGCAGTGGTAAATCATAATTTGGATAGACTTCCTCAGGATATTCAAAACTGATTTCAGGCAAGTTTTGCGACTTTAATTGCGCTAAGGTAATCGGTTTGAAATTGGCACACATATTTGCCATAATCCGCAAAAATTCAATCTTTATAATAAATGAAAAATCTAGACCGAAGTCGCTTTATCGTTTTAATTCTCAGTTTAAGTCTATATCCAACTGCAAAGCAGCAAAAGTTTCTGTACATACCGTTTCATTTCTACCTTTTAGTCTCGACGCGCTATATCTCAATGAATATCCATTTAAACAAAGCCTGATCAATGAAATCGAGATCCCTGCAGGCAAATACCGCATTCAATATAAGCATTTTCGCAATCAGCAAATGATCAGTACACATCATTGGGTCACGGTCAAAAATCATCCCAACACCCAAGAGCAGCAGTTCTCATTAGTCATCCTGCCCTATGGTGAAATGATCAATGTCTCTGACTTTAAAATTACATCTCCAGAAATGTTTCCTGAAATCCGTTTTGCAAAACATGCTCAAAATAGTTATCGCTTGATGCAAAATCAGCAAAGACAACGAGATCAATTTGGCGTGATTCTTCCTGACGCAGATGAAGCCCACACGACAGAATTAGAAGATCAATTTGGCGTGATTCTTCCTGACGCAGATGAAGCCCACACGACAGAATTAGAAGATCAATTTGACTGGTTTACAGTGAACGCAGATGAAGGCCGTGTCAGGACAGATTGTACAGGCACTTTTAAGATCAATCCTCTGGATGCGCTCCCCTATTTCACCACTGCAAATTCAGCTATTCAGTTTAATTATCAACAAGGAAAACAAAAACATAATGCATATTTAGCGTTTAGTGATAACAATTCGCTTATTCCAATCGAAGATCGAACAATTCATGAGGCAACGGATTACAAAAATGGCTTGAAGTTTGATGTGTATATTAACAATATCCAAAAAATGAAAACCGAGACTATTTCTTCTAATTATTCAATCTACAATTATAAAGTGCAGGTAAAGCTGTATATAACGACCTTGCAACGTAAGCCTATGCTGTTGATGAATCAGCAAATGTACTATCAGAATAATTGTTCAAGTCAGGATATTGGCGCTTTTCTCTATTACAAAACACGTTGGAGTCGTTTTTGGGACTATATACTTCCTGATATTTCATGGAAATAAACTAGAGAGGTCCTGCTCCTGCGCAACAGAGCCTGTTGTGAAGTCTATTGCACAAGATAAAATAGACTTCATTTTGTGTATTTTAAGCGGGGAAAGTCTGCCAATGGGTGCGGGTAAATTCCTCAAATATCCACTCACCATTAAAACGGCCAAGGCCTGAATTACGTTCACCACCAAAGGGTGCATTAGAATGATCCGCCACACTGATGCCATTGATATGCGTCATGCCTATATCGAGTTTGGCAGCAAACTCTCCGCCGCGCGCTAAGTTTGACGTACATACCGCACTCGATAAACCAAATCGGGTTGAATTCGCCAATTCTAGTGCATGTGCTTCATCTCGCGCTTTTAAAATCGGCAAGATTGGCCCAAAGCTTTCTTCCAATGCAATATCAGCGTGTGCATCCACATGGGTAAAAATATGCGGTGCAACCAATTGACCTTCAATGCCGCCTGCATAGGCTAAAATTGCATCTTGCTGAATAGCATTTTGAATAATGGTTTTTAATTTATCAACCTGCGCCTTGTTGATGATAGGCCCTATGAGGGTTTCAGTAGCATTTGGATCACCGACGACAATTGTTTTTACTCGCTGAATAAGCTTATCCACATAAGCATCATGTATAGATTCATCCACAATGACGCGGTTCGTACTCATACAGATTTGACCTTGATGCAAAAACCGCCCCATTACAGTCAATTCAACAGCTAAATCTAAATCTGCATCATCCAAAATTACCAATGGCGCATTACCACCCAACTCTAGTGCAAGCCGCTTAATTCGTGAACTTGCCAAAGCTTTCACGCCAACTTGCTTACCGACTTCTGTAGAGCCAGTAAAAGAAATCATTTTAGGTACAGAATGTTCTACAAAATAATCCCCAATTTCACTGCCGCTGCCTGCAACAACATTCAATACGCCATGCGGCAAACCTGCTTCTTCAAATAATTTGCCGAGTAATGTACCACCTGTGACTGGCGTATCACTGGCTGGTTTAAGAACAACAGAGTTTCCACAAGCAATCGCCGTCACCACAGAACGCATCGACAAATGAAATGGAAAATTCCAAGGGCTAATCACCGCAATGACACCCAAGGGTTTGCGCAAGACAAAACTCTTTCGACTCGGATCTTTACTCTCCAACTGCGTGGTTTGCATTTTTTCAGGAAAACTCAGCGATTCTTGGATAATGCCGAGCGCCGCATCAACTTCAATATTGGCTTTTAAACGTGTACTCCCAGATTCATCTATCAGCCATTGAATAATTTCTTCTCTGCGCTGCTGAATGGTTTGAGCTAATTTGTTGATAACTTGCTGACGTACTTTAATAGACTTGGTCTTTTCTGATTTAAATGCTGCTTCTGCCGCACTATAAGCACTGTCTACATCGACACTGCTGGCTGCCTGCAATTCAAAAATCTGTGCTTGGCTAAAGGGATTGATATTCTTGATGTGACGCGTTGAAGTCCCTGCTCGCCATTGCCCACCAATATATTGCAAATCTAATGCGGTATAAGCTGACATCGTTTCCATCCTATTTTTATCATTCATCCCAATGTAAAGGCTTCAGCATTGAAAAGCTATGAGAAAAACAGGATAAAACTTTATAATTAATTTCTTTTACAACCTTATACTTTAAACAGGCTGATGAATCTGCCGCATCGCTTTATAGATTCGCCAATAAATATAACAGCTAATGATGACTTCAAAACTTAGATCTTTAACTGTGGTGAGTTGCTCAAGCGCAGCCTCCTCCATGTTAACGGTCAACATGGGTAACAGCCCTTCGACAACAACAGCGATCAAGATAAAGAGGACTAAACTCTGAATCGTTACGGGCAAATACAATGCAATAAAGCGCTTTAAAAAATCTCGGCCTTGCTCGCCGCCATTGGCTTTAAATATGGCATTCACCCAGCTGATCATCAGACCAACTTGTAAAACAAACGAAGCCCAAGCTTCTGTAGGTTTGGATTCTGGGGTTAAGGTCAGTGCTAAGTAGCTAAAGAAAATCAATATTGAGCTGGCAATATAGTAGTTTTTATAATGGCTTTCTGAGACTTTATTCAGTCTTATATCATCCACCAACCGATTTACATTCCATAAATACATGGAGTTTCCTTTTCATTTTTTATGTCGACATTCTAACTTTCTCAAGCAATAAAAAAGCCTCCGAAGAGGCTTTTTTTGATTTACAGATTAGTCACCTGTATAACCTTTTAATTTTAAACGGTAAGCATGAAGAAGCGGCTCTGTATAACCAGAAGGCTGCTCGCCACCTTTGAATACTAAGTCATAAGCAGCTTTGTATGCATAACCATCAAAGCCTGGTGCCATTGGTGTGTAAAGTGGATCGTTGGCATTTTGCTCATCTACAACTTTCGCCATGCGCTTAAATACTTCTTCAACTTGCTCAGCAGTTACGATACCGTGACGTAACCAGTTCGCAACGTGTTGAGAAGAAATACGTAAAGTTGCACGGTCTTCCATCAAACCAACGTTGTTGATGTCTAGAACTTTTGAACAACCTACACCCAAATCAACCCAACGAACCACATAACCCAAGATACCTTGAAGGTTATTTTCGAGTTCTTTGGTTTTCTCTTCTTCAGACCAGTTTGTATCTGTCGCTAAAGGCGGTGTTAACAAGTCATCTAAAGATAGCGGTTGAGTATTCAACAACTCTTTTTGACGCTCAGAAACATTGCACTGATGGTAATGGATCGCGTGAATAACAGCACCAGATGGAGACGGAACCCATGCACAGCTTGCGCCAGCTTCTGGATGCTCAATCTTAGTTTTATACATATCAAGCAACATATCTGGTTTTGGCCACATGCCTTTACCGATTTGCGCTTTACCACGTAAACCTGCTTGAAGACCGATCATCACGTTACGGTTTTCATATGCAGGGAACCAGATTTGAGACTTCACTTCGCCTTTACGAACGAATGGACCTGCTTCCATGAAAGTATGGATTTCATCACCCGTACGGTCCATGAAACCTGTATTAATAAAGATCGTACGATCTTTCGCTTGCGCGATACAGTTTTTCAAGTTCACAGAAGTACGACGTTCTTCGTCCATGATACCGATTTTCAAAGTCTTCGCAGGTAGACCAAGCGCTTGTTCAGCACGCTCAAATAATTCAACTGCAAATGCAACTTCTTCTGGACCGTGCATTTTTGGCTTAACGATATACATAGAACCTTTACGAGAGTTCTTGTTTTCGTTTTCGCCTTTAATATCTGCAAACGTCAATAACGGTGTGATCAATGCATCCATGATGCCTTCGTAGATTTCAGCACCATCTACAAGGATCGCAGGGTTTGTCATCAAATGACCCACGTTACGAAGCAACATCAATGAACGACCGTGAAGCGTAGTTTCACCACCGATTAAGTTTTTGTGCGTACGATCTTTATTTAATGTACGCGTGATGATCTTACCATTTTTCTCGATTGACTCAGAAAGTGTACCTTTCATTAAGCCTAACCAGTTACGGTAGCCTTCAACTTTCTCTTCAGCATCAACTGCTGCAATTGAGTCTTCTAAGTCTTGAATTGTGGTTACTGCAGCTTCAAGAACTAAGTCTTTAACGCCCGCAGCATCAGTTGAACCAATTGGGCTCGTCGCATCAATTTCAATGATTACATGCAAACCATTGTTTAAAAGTACGATTTCAGTTGGCGCAGCTTCGTCACCATTAAAACCAACAAACTGAGCTTCTTTCGCTAAAGTTGCAGTTGAGCCATCTTTTAGGCTTACAACTAACTTTTTGCCTTCTACTGCATATTTAGTTGCATCTGCATGCGAACCATTAGCTAGCGGGAAAGTTTCATTTAAGAAGTTTTTAGCAAATTCGATAACTTTTGCGCCACGAGCTGGGTTATAACCCTTACCTTTTTCCGCGCCGCCTTCTTCAGAGATCACGTCAAAACCGTAAAGAGCATCGTAGAGTGAACCCCAACGTGCGTTCGCAGCGTTTAAGCAGTAACGTGCATTACGCACAGGTACTACCAATTGCGCACCAGCCAATAATGCGATTTCTTCGTCTACATTTTCTGTGCTGATTTGGAAATCTTCTACTTCTGGTAATAAGTAGCCAATTTCAGTAAGGAAAGCTTTGTAAGCTTCGAGTTCAAATTTGTTGTTGCGGTGCCATTCATCAATTTTAGCTTGAATGTCGTCACGCTTAGCCAATAGTGCTTTGTTCTTTGGGCTAAGATCGACAACGACTTGTTCAAAGTTTTTCCAGTAAGTTTCACTGTCTAAACCTGAACCCGGTAGTGCTTCATTTTCGATGAAATCGTAAAGTTCTTTAGCAATCGCTAACTTGCCTTTTTGAATACGTGCAGTCATTGTCTTTCCTGATATTGCTATTTTTTATAACAAGAGATTCTAGTATACCCATTTATACTTTGCTGAATAGTACTATCACATTCCTAAATAATGATCATTTTCTATGTAATGAAATACCCTCATCATTCAACATAATAAAGATCAGAAATACGACGTCATCATCAGCCTGAATACCTTTTTACAGTGTATAAAGTTTTTGAAATGTCGAAATTAGACTTAAGTGCAGAATTTTGTTCTAAAACTGAACAAATAGACCCAAGCGTCAAACAAACTCACTCGATTAAGCCATGAAATGCTGCCAATGTCGATGCTACAACTTCAACCAATCAGTTTAAATTTAACGCTTTTATCGATGAATTATTAAACAGCCATACTTCTTATTTAATGATGCTTTTATCATGAGACTTTGCTTTAACTTCTATTGTTCGTTCCACAGCTTTTCTTAATTTATACATGTTTTCTAAAACTAAAAATCAAAAAAAAAGAACGCCATCAAGACGTTCTTTTTTCATTCCAACAGAAACGCTTAATTTTCTGCCGTAGATTCTGGTGCATTGATTTGACGGTGAGAGGTATGTAGATAATCATCAGATTGCATTTCCAATAAGCGCGAACGTGTACGCTCAATTTCAAATGCCAATTTTTCACCTTGATATAATTCAATAATCGTATCTTCTGAAGTAAGCAACAACTTCACACCACGGTCATAAAACTCATCAACTAGATAGATAAAACGACGAGTCCCTTCAGACAAATAATCCGTCATGTGCGGCACATTACTCACTAAGACCGTATTATAAATATTGGCAATTTCAATAAAGTCCGCTGGACTACGTGGTTTTAGGCAAAGCTCAGAATATTCACACCACAGCACATCTTCCGTATGACCAATGGTTTCTACAATACGCTGATTAATAATAATTGGCTCTTGTGAAACCGTTTGGGTTTGCGTTAATGCTGTAAAACGCTGTGCCATCCACAACTTATGTTCATGTGTTAAAGGCGACTTAAACAACTGCGCTTGTTTCAATACACGTAAACGATAGTCTACGCCTGAGTCTACATTTAAAATCACACAGTTCTTTTTTACCATTTCGATGGTTGGGATAAAACGGTCACGGTGGATCCCGTTTTTATATAAACCATCTGGTGCGATGTTAGATGTTGCAACAAGGGTGATCCCACGCGTAAATAATTTTTGGAATAGATCACTCAAAATCATTGCATCCGTGACATTGGATACAAAGAATTCATCAAAGCAGATCACGACTGCTTCTTTATAAATTTGGTCGGCAACAAGGTCTAGTGGATTACGCTGACCTGAAAGCTTATTTAATTCACGGTGCACGTACTGCATAAAGTGATGGAAATGCATACGTGTTTTGCGTCGAAATGGCACAGAATCATAAAACTGATCCATCAGCCACGTTTTACCACGTCCTACACCGCCCCACATATACACCCCTTTCGGTGCAGTTTGACGACGGAAACGACGAAACGCTTTTTTAGAAGCCTTAAAACGTTGGATTAATTCTTGCCAAACTCGATCCAACTCATGCACCGCTTGCGCCTGTTCCTGATCTGGTAAAAACTGACCAGATGCTAAGGCTTGAGCATAACGCTCAGCCGGTGAAATCGGAGTAAATGCGGTGTTGTGTGGTGACTGAAAATCTGACATATCATTAAATACTTTTTTGGGCTAAATGAATTATAACGAAGAATAAACTCGAAGATATAACACTTTGGCAGTAAAGCGCATTGGCTATTTATTATATTGTCTCGGACTATGCCCAAACCAACGTTTAAACGCATGATTAAACGCCGCAGGTTCTGAATAGCCCAGCAATTCTGCAATCATTTCAATTGAATATTCATTATATTCAATCATACGGAGTGCTTTATCTTTAATAATATCTTCACGAATTTGCTTATAACTGGTATTTAACTGTTGCAGTTGATGACGCAAAGTTCTTTCTGGCAAGTTCAACGCTTGAGCAGTTGCTGCCATACTTGGCATCGCACCACTTTGTAATTCCAAATAATCTTGCACACGTTGAACCAATGATGGCGCATCTTCATCGGCGCTTAAACGTTCTAACTCCGCAATACATTTCGACTCATATAATCGAAAAGTAATAATATCTGCGGAAGGGATCCGAATATCTAAAACATCTTCATCGAACCAAAATGCCGCAAATGGCGCACCAAATCGAACTTGAGAGCCATAATAATCAGTAAACATTTTTAATTTTTCGGGATCTTTGGGTTCAGCAAATGGCAAATCAATTTGAACTTGTGGCGTAGATAGCCCCATCATTTTGTACAGATCACGGATGAATTTATACGTTCCTGAAATCTCTGAATGCGCCAATAATGCACCCAGTGTCGCATACACATCTTGTGGTTGATAGCATAAAGCCACTTTATGCTGACTGATTTGCAAACTCAAACGCCCAGTTAGATGCGTCAACTGTTGAAAGCGAATTCCCTGATTTAAAGCTTGGCGTAAAGTATCACTGGTGACCAATAACATCAGCAACGGACCATAACCCGCCAACGTATAATGCTGACCAATAAATAACCCTTGCTCAGGTTCTACATCTTTACCAATGACTTTCAGTACATCCCACTCCAAACTCGGATGAATCACCGAAGTAGGATCGAGTGCATCGACACGCAGCCCGATAGTTTGCAAACGTTGATCGACATCTACGCCTGCTTTACGCATTCCTTGTACAAGATACATCAGGCTTAGAATGGATCGTTTCATAAATCGTAAAATGACATTAAATTTCTTCTTTTTTACTACAAATTTGCAATTATGAACATTGCCGTTTCGATCAATTTTTCTGTCACCTCAATCATATTGTTCTGGTTATGAACTCAAGTATTCTTAGCTTGGAATTAAAAAAATGATGCAGGAAGCGCAAACAAAAACAGTGCAAACCCCAAAACCCAATTCTGAAATACATACACAAATCGCCATCATTGGCGGTGGTTTTGGTGGTATTGCTATGGCGATACGACTTTTACAACAAGGTAATCAAGATTTTCTGATCCTCGAAAAAGCCAATGATTTTGGTGGAACCTGGCGTGAAAACCGCTACCCTGGCGCTGCGTGTGATGTGCAATCACATATGTATTCGCTTTCTTTTGCACCCAAAAAAGATTGGTCAAAACGTTACGCCGAAGCGCCGGAAATATTTGACTATATCCAACACGTTACCCGTGAATATAATTTAAAACAGTTCTGCCGCTTTAACAGTGAAGTGCTTTCAAGCCACTACAATGAATCAACCTGCGACTGGCATTTAGAACTCAAAGATGGCGTCAAAATTACCGCTCAATATGTGATTTTTGCATCTGGCCCGTTACATGTCCCACTAATCCCACATATTCCAGGCATTGAAAAATTTAAGGGTAAAGTGTTCCATTCTTCGCAATGGGATCATCAATATCCATTAGCAGGTAAAAAGGTCGCATCGATTGGTACAGGCGGCAGTGCCATCCAATACATTCCAGAAATTGCACCACAAACACAGCAACTTTATGTTTTTCAACGTACCGCAGCTTGGGTCATTCCACGAGATGAACGTAGTTATCATGGTTTAGAAAAATCATTATTTAAAAAATATGATTGGTTTCGAAAAATTCACCGCGCTCGCCTGTATTGGACCAACGAATCACGTGTCGTGCCAATTGTTAAGCCGACCACCATGAAGTATGCGCAAAAACTGGCAGAACTGTATATTAAGTATCAAGTGAAAGATGCTGAACTTGCCAAGAAACTAACGCCAAACTACATCATGGGTTGTAAACGCATTTTAATTTCTAATAAATACTTTCCAACCTTTAATCGACCTAATGTGGAATTGGTCAGTGATGCAATACAAGAAATCACTGAAAATGCCATTATTACCAAAGATGGAAAATCCCGTGAAATTGACTGCTTAATCTATGGGACTGGCTTTATTACCGATCCAAGAATTTATTTAAAATCATTTGAATGTATTGGTGAAAATGCTCAAGAACTCAAACAAGTGTGGCAGGCTGGCGCAGAAAGCTTTTATGGCATTTGCACCAAAGGCTTTCCAAATCTGTTCCAATTATTAGGCCCCAATACCGTACTTGCCCATAATTCAGTGGTCTTTATGATTGAGGCACAAGTCGATTACATCTTACAAATGATGCAATTGGTTTCAAAATCTAATGTTCAAGCCATCGCTGTTAAAGATCAGGTGCAAGATCAATTTAACACTCATGTACAAGACATGCTTGATGGCACGGTATGGCAATCAGGCTGCGTGAGCTGGTATCAACAAAATGGCGGTAAAAATTTTGCACTGTGGCCAACTTATACATGGAAATATTGGCTGGCTACTCGAAAAATAAATCCAGCCGATTTTCGACTCCTCAGTAAAACAAAATCTAGTCATGCAGCTTAAGCAATAACAGGTCATAATAGGCAGGTATTCATTATCTGCCTATTTTTGTATGCAATCTTTCTGGTTGATTTTCCAGCTCTTAGCCTGTTTAGGGCTTGGTTTTATTCTTGCACGTCGCCTACCCACTTGGCTTGAAAAAATCGCCTTTATACTCCTGCCTTATTTTACTTATATTTTGTTATTTGCGATTGCGATCGAATTTTCTGAAACATTGCATACTATTCCAGCACCTCTGCAAATCCTCTCTTCATCAGTACTTATTGCACTATTGACTTCAGTGGGTGCTTTTATTTGCTGCTATATTTTATTTAAGCTTTTAGGCTATAAACCCAGTCATGGCAAAGTGTCCATGCAGTTAGTAACAAGCTCACTCATCAATATTAGCTATGCTTTTATTGCATTGGGTTTAGGTTATGCTTTTGCTGAAATGGCAGCACATTTTAGTCTTCAGCCACATATTAGTACTTGGGATCTACTTTTAGTCTTCATGTTTCTGATTGGGCTTGATCTCGCCTACTCACCGCTCGATCGTTCTTGGTTAAATTGGAAAATTCTACTTGTTCCACTCGGTTGTATCGTCGGTTCACTTTTGGGCGCTTTTGCTGCAGCCTATCTATTGCCACAAATCAGCTTGAAAGATTTGATTATGCTGTCACAAGGATATGGTTTCTATTCGATGACAGGTATCGTCGTGACAGAATTAAAAAATGCACATCTCGGCAGTATCGCGCTGATGAATGATTTATTCAGAGAAATTTTTGCGATTGTATTTATGTATATTATTGGCTGGCGTTACCCACGATCTGCAATTTCATCTGCGGGTGCAACAGCTATGGATGTCACCCTACCTATGGTCAAACAAGCCTGTGGTAATGATTTTATTCCACATGCCATGGTCAGCGGCTTTATCCTTTCTGTACTTGCACCAATATTAGTGAGTATATTGGCGGCTATCTAACCCCTCACCTAAATCCTCTCCCAAAGGGAGAGGACTTTCTCTCTCCCTTTGGGAGAGAGTTAGAGAGAGGGTAAATATTAAAGTGTCGCCAAAATATCTTTTAAAGTCTGACGCATATTGTCCGATTTGGTAATCGGACGACCAATCACCAAATGTGTAGAACCATCAAGCATGGCTTGTTTAGGTGTCACAATTCGTTTTTGATCATCAGCAGCAGAACCTGCTGGACGGATACCCGGTGTCACTAAAGCAAAGTCAGCACCCAAAGTTTCACGCAGCATTTTCGCTTCTTGAGCCGAACACACCACACCATCTAAGCCACTTTCTTTGGTTAAAGTCGCAAGACGCTTCACATGTTCAAAAGGTTCAACATCCAAACCTAAATCCACAAGATCTTCACGGCCCATCGAGGTCAAAACCGTAACAGCAATCAGCTGAGTATTGTAATTGCCTGCTTTTAGGCGCTCCACACAGGTTTCCATCATTTTACGACCACCTGATGCATGGACATTGACCATCCACACACCCATATCCGCAGCTGCACAAACTGCTTGCGCTGTGGTGTTTGGAATATCATGGAATTTAAGATCTAGAAATACTTCAAAACCTTTATCATGCAAGGCCTTAACGACACTTGGACCCTCATGGGTAAATAACTCTTTACCAACCTTAACTCGACATAATGCAGGATCTAACTGCTCTGCAATTGTAAGTGCGTCATATTGGCTTTTAGCATCTAGTGCAACGATGATACTCAAGAGACTTACCCTTCATTTTGACAAAATTAGTGCATTATAGATGTATTCAACTTGATCAGAAAGTCATAAAACTCATGTTATTTGAAATGATTAATTTGAATTGAGCTATCTCATTATTTTATTTGAGATAAGCGTATTATTTTTTCAGCCCATAAAAAAAACACTCCGATGATCCACCAGAGTGTTAAATATAAAATTTAAATCTACTCATAAAAGTAGTTAATTTACTTCAAAAACCCAATTATAACGGGTTAGAAGGACGCTCATTTGCATCAATATCTAAAACTGTCTTTTCATGACGCGTATGTGCAGCCGCTTCAGCAGCAGCCAGTTGAGCAGTTTGAATTTGCTCTTTACGTAGGCGGTCAATATCTTTACGTAGACGTTTAATTTCCCAGTTATTTTGAAATACTCGAAATACTTGCACTGCCAATAAAAGACCTAACACCAAACCTAATGACAAGGTTAATAGCAATAAAAGCCCTAAACGCATTGCAGGCACTTGTGTAAACAACAAATCGACCGAAAGTTCAGTTCCGTTTTGTAGAACCAAAGCCAATGAGTATCCAAATAGGACCAGTAGAATTACGACCAATACGTAACGCATAAACACCCCTAACAATGTTTTGAATTAGTTTGCAGATTCGTTTACCGCATCACGTAAAGCTTTACCAGGTTTAAAGTGCGGTACAGCTTTTGCTGCAACTTCAACTGATTTACCTGTTTTTGGGTTACGACCCACACGTGGTTCACGGTGATGTAATGCAAAACTACCAAAACCACGGATTTCTATTCGGTTGTCTGTAGACAAAGCTTCGATCATTTGATCGATCATTATCTTAACGGCCTCTTCCACTAAGGGTTCAGCTAAGTGTGGGTTTTTAAGAGAAATACGCTCTATTAAGTCAGACTTATTAAGTGCTTCAGTAGTCATCTGCGACCTCTTTAATTATCAAGCTACCTAGGATCAGTTTCCTGATAATAACCTGTTTAAATACAAAACGGTAGCGTAATAATCACTTACTACGCTACCGTTACAGTAATTGTGTAAAATATATTAATTAATTTACATTAACAATACAATTCAAACACTTACTTAGTGGTTCATTTGAGCTTTGATCAAATCACCAATAGTCTTAGGACCATTGTCTGAAGTTGCTGTAGCTGTCTTGTTCAAGTTAGCTACTGCTTCTTTTTCTTCAGCTTCGTCTTTCGCTTTGATAGACAAGTTGATAGAACGTGATTTGCGGTCTACGTTGATGATTTTAGCTTCAACTTCTTGACCAACTTCAAGGAACTTAGTTGCATCTTCAACGCGGTCGCGGTTGATTTCAGATGCTTTAAGAGTCGCTTCAACTTCGTCAGCTAACTTAACAGTAGCGCCTTTAGCGTCAACTGCAGTTACAGTACCTTTAACAAGCGCACCGCGTTCGTTAGCAGCCAAGAAATCGTTGAACGGATCGCTGTTCATTTGTTTGATGCCAAGGCTGATACGGTTGCCTTCAGCGTCTACTGAAAGGATAACCGCTTCAACTGTGTCACCTTTCTTGTAACGACGGATAGCTTCTTCGCCTTGTTCGTTCCAAGAAATGTCAGACAAGTGAACTAGACCATCGATACCGCCTGGTAAACCGATGAAGATACCGAAGTCAGTGATTGACTTGATAGTACCTGAAACTTTTTCACCTTTGTCGTGTTCTTTAGCAAACTCTTCCCATGGGTTAGCACGAGTTTGTTTGATACCAAGAGAAATACGACGACGCTCTTCATCAACTTCAAGAACCATAACGTCAACTTCGTCACCGATCTGAACAACTTTAGATGGGTGGATGTTTTTGTTAGTGTGGTCCATTTCTGAAACGTGTACTAAGCCTTCAACGCCTTCAGCGATTTCAGCGAAGCAACCGTAGTCAGTTAAGTTAGTTACACGAGCTTTAACGATAGAACCTTTAGGGTAACGGTTCATGATCGCTAACCATGGATCTTCGCCTAATTGTTTAAGGCCTAAAGATACGCGGTTACGTTCGCGGTCGAATTTAAGTACTTTAACAGTAACTTCTTGACCAACTTCAACAACTTCTGAAGGATGCTTGATACGTTTCCAAGCCATGTCAGTGATGTGAAGAAGACCATCAATACCGCCAAGGTCAACGAACGCGCCGTAGTCAGTAAGATTTTTGATAGTACCAGTAACTGTTTGACCTTCTTCAAGCTGAGCAAGAAGAGCTTCACGGTCAGCTGAAGATTCAGCTTCCATAACAGCACGACGAGATACAACAACGTTGTTACGTTTAGCATCTAGTTTGATTACTTTAAATTCTAACTCTTTACCTTCTAAGTGAGTAGTATCACGAATAGGACGAGTATCAACTAAAGAACCTGGAAGGAATGCACGAACTGGACCGATGTCAACAGTGAAACCGCCTTTAACCTTACCAGAGATAACACCAGTAACGATTTCGCCGTCTTCAAAGATTTTTTCAAGTTTAGTCCAAGTTTCAGCACGTTTAGCTTTTTCACGTGATAAAACTGTTTGACCCATACCGTTGTCAAGAGCTTCAACAACTACGTCAACAGTGTCGCCAACTTGAACTTCAAGTTCACGTTGTTCATTTAAGAATTCAGCGCGGTCAACAATACCTTCTGATTTAAGGCCAGTGTCAACTGTTACCCAGTCAGAGTCGATATTTACTACAACGCCTTGGATGACAGCACCCTTTTCAACGTTGAGGTTTAATTCGCTTTCTTCAAAGAGGGCTGCAAAAGATTCGGTCATGATATACCTAGTAAAGTCAGCGGTCTTGGATCAGACAAGGCCGGTTTAATTAAGCGTCTACATAGTCCGTATAAGACTGATCAAGCTATGCTTCTGCTGAAAATTCTTTAGTTTGCTAATTGCTGATCGATGTAATTCGTCATCAGCGTGAATACTTCATCAATACTCAAAGTTGAACTATCAATGAAATAAGCATCTGGCGCAGGCTTGAGTGGAGCGACTGTGCGTTCCATATCTCGCTTATCACGCGCTTCGATATTAGCTAAAATGTCGTTTATTTTAACATCCACGCCCATAGCCTGCAACTGATTTACACGGCGCTCCGCACGGGACTGAGCAGAAGCCGTTAAATAAATCTTGGCTTGCGCATTTGGAAAAATCGTTGTTGCCATATCACGGCCATCTGCAACCAAACCAGGTACTTGGGCAAAGGCATGCTGACGTTCTAAAAGAGCAGCTCTAAGTGCAGGAATTGCAGCAACTTTTGAGGCAAACTCTCCGACTCTCTCAGTACGGATAACTTTTGAGACATCTTCACCATCTAAAAGCACCGAAACACCTGCTTCATTTGTCACAAATTGTATGTCTAAATTTGTTGCAATTTTTACGCATTCATCGAGCTTTGAGTCTAATGCATCAATTAAGTCTTGCTTATGTAATGACAATCCCAACAGACGATATAACGCACCTGAGTCGAGTAAGTGGAACTGATAATGTGCCGCAATTTTTGCTGCCAATGTTCCTTTACCTGAGCCACTTGGGCCATCAATTGTAATGATTTGAACTGTCATTGCTCTTCCACTTTTGTTTATACGGTTTTTGCAAGTTTTGAAAAACCAATTTTAATCGCTGACTTCAGTTGCGCAAGGATTAATTGACTAACGAATGGCGCACGCGCCTGTAATTCAATCGTATAAGTGACTAAAGTACGCGAGGCATCGATCGCTTCGAATTGAATCACACCCAAATGATGTTTCACCAATGGGTTTTTAATAATCTTATATTCAATGCGTTGGTTTGGCTCAAGTAAGGTAATTTGCTCTTGTAAAGGCTTCACTGGCCCAAAGCCCATACGACGTACAGAACCCACACCATCAGGACGCTCAGGATCTGCTGAATCTTTGACACGCACCACTTGAATCGGTGCAAAAGCCACGTTATAGGTCGAATGTTTTGAAAGTAAGTCAAAAACCTGCTCGACTGGTGCATTAAATTCTTTTTTTACTTGGATCGATTTCATGGTGTACCCTATTTTATTTGACAATATTAATTGTCAGTAGAGTTTACTTGATTTTTTAAATGAAGTTCAGTCAAAGTGGCTTTTTCCTGTAACTTCATCAGTCGTTTTTGTTCACGACGCATTTTAAAAAAATCACTTAATTGTTGGGAGCATTGCGCTTGCAGGCAACCATGCTCAAACTCAAAGATATGGTTATAGTAGCCTGAATTTAACAATTGACGCGAACTCACTAAAGAACCTGCTTTAGGCTCAGTCGTCGCAAATACCACGCGTTTAATTCTCGAATGTACCAAAGCACCCACACACATTGTGCAAGGCTCCAAGGTCACATATAAAGTTGCATCATCAGGTAAACGGTAATTATCGATATTTAAACAAGCTTGACGCAAAGCTTGTACTTCCGCATGCGCGGTGGGATCTTTCAAAGAAATAGGCGCATTAAACCCTGCACCTATGACTTGATTTTGACTCACAATGACTGCACCTACAGGAATTTCTTGCAATTCGGCAGCTTGCGCAGCTTGCTCGAAAGCAAGCTGCATCCAATGCTCATCACTATGTTGGTTTTGTTCAGACATCAATTAACTAAATTACACCATACTGTCTTAACAGTGCATTCCAACTGTCAATATTGGTTACAGGAGGCTCATCAGCCAGAATCCCTTTGAGGGAAAGGTCTGTACCTTTTTTCCACTCTGGGGAGAGATCTTTATCGACTAGACGGGCGCGCACACCTTCAACAAAGTCCGCATGACGAATTTTCCAATCCGAAATTTGGGTTTCTAGTTCAAACACTTCATTCCAAGAATGCACTTGCTTGCCCCACTGCCACAACAACCATGTTAATGCTGCGGTTACAGGTGAACCTTTTTGTAGATTTTCACTGGCTTGGCGTAACCAATCACTACGCGCATCACTTAAACCTATAATTGATTCATAGTCATGTTCAAAATTATGCCCACGGCACACACTTTGAATCACATCCAATGAATTTTGTAATGGCCCCGGCCCCACAGGACGATGCATACTATTTAAAGTGTCATCGATGGCACGAAAATCGCCAGCTGGATAATGATCCCAATCAATATTGATGACAGTTTCAAGTACATTATCACGCTGTGCATCACAAATATGCGTTGCCCAGCCAATACCATAAGCACCTGCTGCGGTCATAATCGAGCCGGTTAACCCAGTAAACAACCCAATGGCACCACGGTCAGCTAGGAAACGCGTCGCACCAACATCTGGATACAAACCGATATTAATCTCAGGCATTGCTAAACGTGAATAAGGTGTTACCAAACGGAAAGGTGCGGCCATAAATAGACCTAAACCACCACCCATGACATAACCTTCGCCCCAAACCAAAATCGGCTTTGCATAGTTATGCAGCAGCAAATCTAGGGCATATTCTTGTTCAAAAAATTTATTCGCCGTTTCAACTTCATCATTGACCACCAATTGTCGCAATTTGCGTACATCGCCACCTGCACAAAATGCTTTCGGTGTAGTGGAATCTAACCAAATCGCTTTAACAGCATCATCATGTTGAAAGTCCTGAAAGACTTCAAGCAACGCTGTACAGATAGATTCATCTAATGCATGAAGCGATTTTGGGCGATTCAGGCGAACAATGCGCCAGCCCTTTTTCGCTTCTTCCACAATCAGATCTGGGTGATAATTTTTTGAAACGGGAGAATAAGTCATGCGTCCAGCTGCCAGTCTATTGGCTCAATGCCATTTTGTTTAAGATAATTATTACTTTTTGAGAACACCTTACAACCAAAAAAACCACCGCGGTTTGCAGCCAAAGGAGATGGATGCGCGGCTTTTAGCACCAAGTGCTTATTTTGGTCAATGCGTTGTCCCTTACGCTGTGCATATGCCCCCCATAAAATAAAGACAATATGCTCACGTTGTTCATTTAAAACATCAATCACATGGTCTGTAAAATCTTCCCAGCCACGTTTTTGATGTGAAGTTGGTTGCCCAGCCTCAACAGTCAGTACCGCATTTAAAAGCAAAACACCTTGTTCTGCCCAGCGTGTTAAGTCCCCATGTTTTGACACAGGCACCCCAAGGTCGGTATTTAACTCATGGAAAATATTACGTAAAGAAGGTGGTAATGCAACCCCCTTTTGTACCGAAAAACTCAAGCCATGTGCCTGATTTGGCCCATGATAAGGGTCTTGGCCTAAAATCACCACCTTTACATTCGCCATAGGCGTCGTATTTAAGGCATTAAAAATCAGCGGATTCGGAGGATAAATCACTTTATCCTGTTTCATTTGTTGTATCAGAAAGTCTTTTAACTCATCCATGCGGGGGCTAAGCAGAAACTCACTTAGACCATATTTCCAGCTAGCATCAAGCTGCACTTTAGCGAGTTTTGCTTGTTGCTCTTCTGTTAAAGACATCACTGTTAACCAATCCTAATAAAACCAAATATTTACTTAAATTTTAACTTGTAAATCAACTGCAGGGTTTAAAAATTTTTGACCCTGTTTTAATTTTTCATACATCTGGGTATCGTTCCATTCCGATTGAACCTGTTCGGAAAAGACGATTTGATCTAACTGCAACAGCCCCATTTGTACATTATCGATATCTTCTAAAAAGCTTTGCGCATAGCCTGTGTCCGTCTCATGTACGATCACAGAATACACTTCAACATCACCCTCACCATTTTGAGTTTTTGTTGATTTTAGAACTTGTTGTGCCAAGTAAAAGAAGATCCGTGAAAACTGTTCTGCTGAAGGCGATACGGGTAGTTCAACCCACCGTGCGCTGAACTGTTTGCAGGCACGAATGTACTCGGCATCATCATGTTGCCAAAAACAAATCGCGTGATCAAAACTATCAAATAAGTCTTTAATTACCCCTTTGAGCAAACCGAAATCGTAAACCATTTGTCCATGGTCAAGTTTCGACGCTTTGAGTAATAATTCGACTTTATAACTGTGTCCATGAATGGAACGTTTGCAACGGTCTGACGTGCAATTACGCACGATATGCGCGTTTTCAAACTTAAATAACTTACGAATTAACATATGTCGTAATGCAATCAAATAATCTATGGGTTCTCAGAGATTATAATGCAAAAGTCTAACAAGAGGCATTAATTTTGCTGTTCAGCACAATTGGGAAAAGGCATCATGAAAATTTAGCGATATTTAAGACCTAAAATGGTGCCATACTGCGAAAAGCCACATATACATCTTTATCTTTTCGCACTAACTCACTGGTAAATTGACGCTTTCTTTCATTTAAAATAATTTCAATTTGCGCTTTAAAATAGTTCGACTGCACACCCAATTGTGAATTTAAAACTTCCCTATTTTCTGTGCTCACCTGTGCAAATGGCTCCATTGCCCATAAATCATTGATATTTTCGAAATGTTCAAATTTGGCAGCTTTTTGTTGCAAAGCTTGCTCAACTGCATTGACATCTAAACGATCATCCATAGTCGCTAACAAAAATGCAGGAGCGGTATTAATGTTTACCGTTGTTTCATGCGAGGGCAAGCTACTCACATAGGGCGCAATCAGTTTATATTGAGCACCTTCAAAACCACGGACTGATTTCAGTTCTTCCACACTATGGAATTTTGCATTTGGCGGTAGTGCCGCATTATTTAAACCACGATAGTACGCCAGCTCTGCTCCCATCGGGCCAGAGGTCTCATCATCTTCATCTTGCCAATCAATCACGGCTTGACTTAATTCTGCGGGTAAACCAACACGCTGCAATATTTTTTCAAACCATAGCTTTGCTTTGTCATTTACCACACCCTCTTCTGAAACCAAGCTATTAAGGTTAAATTTTCCAGATTCGTCTTGGAGCACACCTGCAACAGTTCCACCTTCCACTGGAAAGGCTGGCATAGGCTGAGCCCAATTTTCTTGGAGGTGATCCACCTGCCCTGCATTTTCGGCATCATTTACCAAAAGTTCAGCAAAAAATGCTTCGGCACTTTTCGCATATAACATCGATTGATTTTGGCGCATCACGTAGGCGGTGTTTTCAGAAGTATTGGCTTGTTGTTTTGCGATGGCTGCTGCAACAATAGTAGCCAAAGCTACCATCATCAGGATAGTTAACAAGGCGATGCCGCGTTGCTGTTTCATAAGCAACTCCAAACTTCAAATAACCCTACCTGACCGTTAACCATTTTTATTTTTATCCAATAAAAAATCAGTATTTAACAAACTGAATAACCATTCGTAGTTTGTCCCATCCACTGTGAGTTGCATTCTAATGCCCCGCGGTAACAGTTGAATGGTTTTTTCATTATTCAAATCTGCGGCAGCATCTGGCCAATTCTCTAACTCATTTGGATTGAGTACCGTGATTTTAAATTGTTCAACATTATCCAGTAATACACTCGAATCTGGCTGATCATGCCCCGTTTGGTTTAGATTTTTAAATTTTAGCCGATATAGTTTTTTTTCATCAGCTTTGTATTGATATTCCACTCGCTCATCAGGTGCAATGCCCTGATTTAATGGGTCAGTGACACCAGTCTTACTGAAATTAAATCGGCCATTTTGCAACACCAACGCTGGTTGAATATCTCCATTAATATTGGCAGTTAAGGGCACAGCTTGTACCGTGTCTCTGAGTATTTGCTGATGGGCATCTTGCAACTGACTGAGCCGTGCCTCATGGGTTGCGTTTCGTTCCTTCACTTTCGAGACATAATCAAAAACCTTCCAACCCAAAGCAGACAGCACTGCGAAAATAGCAATCGCAACCAAAAGCTCAACTAAGGTAAATCCCGCTTGATTCTTCATTCCTTGCTGCACAAGCACAGGCATATCTTGAGATGTACGATTTTTTCTAGTTATTATTTTCATCCAACGGAGCCTTATAGTTAAAGAACACCAAACTGCTAATCCCTGCTTCCACATCCCCTGTTTCAGCATTCATCAAACTCACTTGGATATCAATCCGTTGTACATTTGGACTAATGGTGGCTTGGGCTTTTTTGTCAATTTGCCATTGTTCGCCTTGTTCAGTGACTTGTTTAGATGCAGTACCTGTCATCCATTCACGATTGATTTCCATCTTAGCGATTTCATTCAGCGCAACGAATTGTGCTTTATTTCTTAAAATTGCGTGTGCTGTCGACTGTGTATATTGCATCGCAACATTAGACAAAGCCATTGTCGCAGTCGCAAAAATCGCCAATGCCACCATGACTTCAAGTAGCGTAAACCCTTTAGCCCGCATTGACTTTCCCTAAATGATCAATTTCGATTTCATTACCAATGGGACGTTCTTCAAAATAAAACTGTATACGCACAGGCTTTACCTCACCATTGCCCAACCAAATCAACTTAGGTGCATTGGTATTTAACAAATCATCATTATTGGCATTTTCATACTGCTGATCTAAAGGCTGAATCGTAAAAGAGACATTTTCAGGTAATACTCGGGTTTCAAAATCTTTATAGTTTTGCCATTTATTGTTCTGATTTAAAATACTATTTTCTACACGTTTTTGTTCTGGTAAATATTCTTGTACTGCATAACTCTGCGTATTGACATCAGTTCCAGCGTTTTGCTGCAAGGCCAATATCAAAGCTTGATCATTTGCATCGCGTAAAATTCGCTTCAGATCCATCACAAACACTTCGCGTGCTTGCATGGCTTTGCGTTGATCTGTCCCACCGATATTCAAAAGCACCAATGAGGCCATGATGCCCATAATCACAATCACCATCATCAATTCTACGAGGGTGAAGCCACGAACCGATGATGGTGATGCTATTTTCATAAGCAGCCTTTAAGCGAATTGAGCAACCGCATGCACTTGTTTTGGTAATGCTAAGGCTTGATCAATATAAGCAACCCTTAATGTGTCTCTTGAACCCAAATAACGCTGATAAAAACTTGAATTCAAAATTGCTGCAGCGCCATGTGTAAGTGACCAAATCGAAGCAAGATAATCACGTACTGGCATGCTACTTTGAATCGACTCCAAATAACGCTCAGTCATACGGATGATCAATCTTAGACGCTGTTTGCGTACCTGATATAGTTCACTAAACAAGTGCTGAATACCCACACCCGTTGTCGATAAACGCTCTTCAATTTGGTGAAACAACACAGTACGTTCTGGGTGATGTAAGTGATGCAACATAAAGAAAGCAAGGTGTTCAGGAAAAGCTTTATCGGTGTCTTTAATCATTTCCAATAACATGCGTTCATTACGAATAATGAGCAACATATATAGTTCATCTTTACTTTGAAAATGTTTATATAACGTCCCTTTTGCCAAGTCGAGTTCTGCCGCTAGCGCATCTAGTGTCATCCCTGCTTCGCCATTTTCCAATAGCAGCTGCTCTGCCACTTGGAAAATTAATGCCTCTCTTGCTCTAAACTGAGCTTGACGATCCATCTTCACCCTATACTCTCTTACTCTTATATCAATTCAAATTATTTACTTAAGATTGAGGAGATTTTCAAAGTTTTGCATTGTAATGAAAGCCATCTCTTCAATTGACTTATCATATACATCACTTAAGGCTTTGGCTACATAAGGAACGTATTTTGGTTCATTAGACTTTCCTCTATAGGGCATCGGTGCAAGGTATGGGCTATCTGTTTCAATCAGCACGCGATCCAGTGGCACTTGCTTGGCCACATCACGCAAATCTTGTGCATTTTTAAAAGAAACAATGCCTGAAAATGACACGTAATAACCACAATCTAAGACAGCTTTTGCCGTTTCCCAATCTTCAGTAAAACAATGCAAAATACCGTGAGTAGATTTCTCTGCACGGATAATATCCACCGTATCATGCTTTGCAGAACGAGTATGTACAACCACCGGTTTTTTCACGGCTTGCGATGCGCGAATATGGCGGGCAAAACATTCTTTTTGCTCTGCAACAAAGTCGGTACTATGAAAATAGTCCAGCCCTGTTTCACCAATCGCCCAAACCTTTTCAGGTTGTGCTAATTCAATGAGATATTCTTCTGTTGCCCGAGCCATCGTTGCAGGATCTTCACATGGGTGTACCCCAACGGAATAACCCACATCGGCATGACGTGAAGCAATTTTTGAAAGTTCGATATGGTCATCTAGATCAACCGAGATACTCATAAATTTTGAGACCCCGGCTTGACGAGCCTGATCCAATGCAAGATCTAAATTACCCTCATAAGGGCTTAAGTCAAGCATGGTTAAATGGCAATGGGTATCTACAAACACAATATGTACCTACAAGTCTTCACTGTTGTAACTACATAGTGTAACTTCTACGCCCCTCAGATTTAAGCCCTGCAAGTAAACGTTCTGCTTCTGTTTTGAAATAAACGCCTTTTTCGCCGCTTAATTGAATTCCAAAGCCTTGTGGTTTAATGCCATTTTGCTTTTGCGAAATCCAAATCACTTTTCCTGTCAAAGGAATTTTTATACTTTGTTCAGGCAAAGTCGCCAATAAGAAAACCTCATCACCCATTTTCACAGCTTGCTTTGATGGCACAAATAAACCGCCACCAACGACATAAGGCATGTAGCTCGCAAAAAGTGTTTCCACATCTGGAATATTAGCGTGAACAATCCCGCCCATACGTGGTTGCATGATGTTTCCCCTTAATTAAACATTCATCAGTTTGATACAAAGCTCATCTACGACCAGATTCCCCTGTACGTTCTGCTCAATGAACTGCTTAGACTGCTGTAATTCTGTATAAATCCCAAAGAGTGTTTCGAGCGAATATTGCTCTGCCAACACCCCAAAATCCAAATCTATATTTTTTATGGATTGATTTAGCTTGACACAAATTATATCGGACAACAAGTATTCAAACATTTGACTAAAATCACTAAAACTCAGAGCTTTATTCCACTTGGTCGCAATTGCCATCGGCATATTTTTTTGTGTCACAAGTTTTTGCCAATCTTGTAGAAACTCTTGGCGCATATTTAGCCATTCACTACTTGCCAATGAAATCGCTTGTAATGGCATTTGACTAGCTAAGTTCATGAGAACTTTGCGCTGGGTTTCACCACTATCGGGCAAATGCTGCTGTAAATATTGCTGTGATTGTTCCGGTTCAATACGATCCAATGCATAGTGCTGCATTCGACTGCGAATGGTTGCCGGCAATTTCAAATAATGCTCTGCCAATAACATAATCACAATCCGCTCGCCCGGCTCTTCCAATGTTTTCAGCAATGCATTTGATGATGCAATGTTTAATGCTTCAGCAGGCTCAATCAACACAACTCGCCAACCATCCACGGTTTGTTGTACAAAAGGCAACAAATCACGAATTTTTTCGATTTTAATTTTGGCATTTTGCTTTTTATTGTCTTCATCTGTACTGATGTGGACAAAATTTGGATGTGTATCTGACTTTAACCACTGGCAACTCCCACACTCACCACATGGCTCAGTTCGCTCATCACGTTTTTGACACAGCACCCAAGCAAGAAATTGTTTTGCAAATGCCTCTTTACCACAGCCTTTTTTGCCATACAAAAGCACGCCATGTCCCAGTTGTGGAAACCGGCTGGTTAATGTATTCCATGTATTTTTCTGCCAAGGGTACACTTGCGCCACAATTTCATTTTGCATAAATCGTTTAACCTTATTCGAAGTTCGAAACATCCATTTGGTTCAAACGATCAAGGTCAGCTTGAGTATCTACGCCCGGTGGAAGGTTCGCTTCTGCCACAGCAATGGCAATACGGTGACCATTTTCCAAAACACGTAATTGTTCAAGGCTTTCTAATTTTTCTAGTACACCCATATCCCAAGTGACATATTCTTGTAGCAGTTTTACGCGGTATGCATAAAGTCCTAAATGACGAAAGGCTTGATCATGCAAGGTTTGTTCTACTTGCTTTGCACCATCACGGTCATAAGGAATAGTCGCACGGCTGAAATACAGCGCTTGATTGTGCTTTGACATCACCACTTTGACGATGCTGTCACGTTGAAACTCATCTAGACTATGAATCGGCTCGCAGAGTGTCGACATTGAACATGTCGGCTGATCAACAAGTAATTGTGCAACTTGTTTTACCAATTGAGCAGGAAGCAAAGGTTCATCACCTTGCACATTGACAATAATGTCATCACTCGCCCAACCTTTGATGCGTGCAACTTCACTTAAACGATCTGTACCAGATGGATGTTCTGCAGAGGTCAATACCACATCAACCCCTTCCGCACGACATACTGCTGCAATACGCTCATCATCTGTAGCGATACAAAGGTCATCGAATCCTGCAACTTTTTTGGCTTGATCGACCACACGTAAAATCATCGGACGGCCATGAATTTCAAGTAAAGGCTTACCCGGTAAACGTGAACTTGAAAAACGTGCAGGAATAACAATATGTTTCATAAATTAAATGCCTTCGGGAAGTTTCAGACCCAGTTTTTTCAACTGCGCATGCAAAGTTTCATAACACGCAGGTGACAACACTGCATCTACAGGAACAACCCATATTTCTCTTTTAAAATCTGGATTATTTTTGAGGATCGCTAAAATTTTAACTGCATCTTTTTCAGTGGTAATGATGGGATTGGCATCTTCAAATTGCAAATCACTCAGTTCATATTCATAATGATCTGGGAATTCATGACATTGAAATTGATGAATCCCCATGTTTTCTAGGGTTTTATAAAATCGTTGCGGAAAACCGATACCCACTACGGCATAAAAATCTTTATTTGCATCAAATGTCGTCACAAGATCTTTATTGAGCAAATAAGGCTGCGCCGCTTCTAGGTGCATATTCAGTGGAGAACTTGGATCTGCTGAATGCTCAATGACCGTTCCACTGGCAAGGCGCTTTTTCGGTTCACGCAAATAACCTTCAGGTAATAATTTTTCATTGCCTAAACCACGGTTATTATCCAGTACGATCCACTCCAACTCGCGTTGAAGCGCCCAATGCTGCAAACCATCATCACAGATAATCAAATCCAATTCATGCTTAGATAGCAGCAACTCAATACTTTGTTGGCGATTTGGACCGACCGCCATCGGCACACCTGTAGACTGAACGATTAAGCTCGGTTCATCACCCACGATTTCAGCCGTCGAATCTAAATCCACATAGGCCGGAAATGGTCCTTGACCACCATAGCCACGACTGATCACACCAACACGCAGCTTTAAGCTATTTAAATAACTAACCAAGTGAATGAGCAAAGGGGTTTTACCACTTCCACCGACTGTGATGTTACCAATGACCATGACTGGAATGGGCGCTTTATAGCTTTGCTTTATACCTGATTGATAGAGTTTTTTATTGAGTAAAAAGCCGCCACGATAAAGCCATGACAAAGGTCTAAACACAACGAGCCACTTTGCCTGTTCATTCCAAGCATCCTGAATCAATTGTGTAAAAGACATGACTTAATTTTCCTCAAAATTACGCTGATGAAGTTGGTAATATGCACCACGTTGTGCCATCAATTCCGTATGCGAACCTTGTTCAATAATACGCCCTTTATCCATCACCACAATACAGTCTGCATTTTCAATGGTCGATAAACGATGCGCAATCACGATCGTAGTACGATCTTGCATCGCAGCGTCAAATGCTTGCTGAATGAAAAATTCAGATTCGTTATCTAGCGCACTGGTCGCTTCATCTAAAATTAAGATCGGTGCATTTTTCAAAATCGCACGAGCAATTGCAATCCGTTGACGTTGTCCACCAGACAGGTTTAACCCTTGTGCACCCAATGGCGTGTCATAACCTTGCGGTAAATCCATAATAAAATCATGTGCAAATGCAGCTTTAGCAGCAGCAATGACTTGTTCATCTGTTGCATGCTCGAGCTGACCATAAGCAATATTTTCACGCACTGTACGGTTAAACAAAACCACTTGCTGATTGACCATTGAAATCTGAGTACGCAAGCTATTGAGTTCTATGTCGTGAATATCATGCTGATCAAGCAACAATTGTCCTGATGATACCTCTTGATAACGCACCAACAGATTGACCAGTGAGGTTTTACCTGCACCTGAACGCCCAACTAATGCAATGGTTTGCCCTGCATTAACTTTTAAATTGAAGTCATGAATCGCATGGTGACCATCGGCATAGATCAAATTGACATTTTTAAATTCGACATCACCTTTTAAAGCAGGCTTCAGCGTGCCGTTATTTACTTCTTCAGGCATATCAAGCAATTCAAAAACTGAATAAGCTGCTGCCATGCCTCGTTGTAGTTTTTCGTTGACATCCGTCAAGGTTTTAATTGGCTTACTCAGCATACCTGCGGCAGTGATATACGCTACAAACTCACCCGCTGTTGTATCTTGTAAAATCTCAGGGCGTAGCGCGATATACATCACGATACTGAGCGCGATCGACATAATCAGCTGAACAATTGGGCTATTGAGTTGCTGCACCACAACCATTTTTAAGCCGCGACGCAAGTTCTCCATTGAGCTTTCATAAAAACGTTTTTGTTCATAATCTTGCCCTGCAAAGCCCTTCACTACCAAGTTGCCTTGCACTGTCTCTTGTACCACATGGTTAACATCACCCATGGTACTTTGTACTTGCATGGATAATTTACGCATGCGCTTCGACGCTTTACGGATAATCAGACCAATAATTGGGCCAAAAATCAAAATACATAGAGTTAAACGCCAGTTGGTATACAGCAAATAACCCAATAATGCGATGGTAATCAGACCCTGTTGTACAATCGTTTTCAGTGACTCAGACGATGCCGCCGTCAACTGTTCAACGTTATACATAATTTTTGCAGTGATATGACCGCTCGAATTATCTAAATAATATTGCGAAGGCAAACGCATGAGTTTTGCGAATACTTGCTGACGAATATTAAAGATTAAGTTTCGAGAAATCACTGCGGTAAAATATCCCCCCATGAACAAACCGAGTCCACGGAAGAACATCAATAAAACCACCAAGAGTGGAAATAAGGTTGTAAAGCTTTGATCTTTGTTTTGAATGGCTTCAATAATGCGTTCCAATAATTTTGCGACAGAAACTTCTGTCGCAGCATTAATACCGAAACCAAGCAAAACCAGCAGGCCGATTCCCCAAAAAGGTTTTAAATAACTTAATAGGCGTAAATAGACCTTAAAATCGTGCTTCACTAATAACCTCGAGTTGGAACTTTAGTACTGATGTTGACATTCACAAATCCAAGTTGACCTGCAACATCCATCACCCGAATCACATCTTGATGTGTTGCTTTTGCATCTGCGGCAATCACAAACATTAAATCACGACGATCATTGGCTGTCTGTTTAATTGCAGTATTCAAATCAGAAACTTCTTTACTGGCCAATGACTGACCATTGACAGAATAAT
This sequence comes from Acinetobacter sp. YH12070, assembly GCF_013419625.1. Classification (NCBI taxonomy): domain Bacteria; kingdom Pseudomonadati; phylum Pseudomonadota; class Gammaproteobacteria; order Moraxellales; family Moraxellaceae; genus Acinetobacter; species Acinetobacter sp. YH12070. Next base: position 29,605 of record NZ_VOZT01000007.1, read on the forward strand.
GGCCTGATGAATCCACCACAACTTCAATTTTTTGATCATAGTTTTTAGGTGGAACACCTTGTGCATCTGGCAAAGTGAGGTTCATTCGACTCATCTGATTAAAGGTAGTCGAGAGCAACAAGAACACCAAAATGAACATCAAACAGTCAATCATCGGTGTGAGGTTGATATGAATATCTTCAACCTGACGACGTTTAAATTTCATGCGCAGTCTCCACTCAGCTGGCTTTCTGAATGTCCTGACTTTCTACTTCAGGTGTTTTTTTATAAAACAAAGCGGCATGAAATAACGTCGACTGCTGTTCTAACTCAGCCACATATTCCTGAACCAAACGTTGGAAATAGCGATGTGCAAATAATGCAGGTACAGCAATTAACATACCGGCAGCAGTGGTAATCAAGGCTTTAGAAATACCCGGCATCATCAACACTGGATCACTATTAGTACCAATATCAATCATTAAGAATGCTTCAATGATACCGATCACCGTACCCAACAAACCTAGTAAAGGTGCAACAGCGCTTAAAGTGCCCAAAAAGTTGATATTTTTTTCTAAATAACCAATTTCTTGTGACGCTGTGACTTCCATTTGCGCACGTGCATATTGCTCGTTTTGATCTTTACTAGTGTAACCTGCGCCCAATACACGACCCAATGTACTTTGTTGTAAAGTTGGACTTTGCTTTAGCTGCTGCACCACATCTTTCACCGATGTGTTTACATTCATCATCAAGTCTTTTGGTAACACCATTGATTTCTTTAAACGAATAAAGCGCTCAATGGTAATGGCTACCGTAAAGATCGAACAAATGACGAGCGGGATCATTAACCACCCGCCCGCTTTGACTAATTCCCACATTTGATTTTCCCCAATAAATCGAATTTAAAAATTATTCAGCTAGACAAATATTTAAAATGCCATCTAGCTCTTCAAGAGTATGGTAGCTAATCACCAGCTTGCCTTTCCCTTGTTTATTATGATCAATTTTCACGTCTGCACTGAAACGATCAGAGAGACGTTGTGTCAGTTGTTGAATGTCTGATGAAACAATTGGTTTAGCTTTTTGTTGTTTTGGTGCATTCAAATCACGAACAAATTGTTCGGTTTGACGTACAGACATACTTTTTTCAATCACCATTTCAGCAACTTTAAGCTGATCTTTGGCTTTTAACGTCAAGATCGCACGTGCATGCCCCATATCGAGCAAACCTTGCTGCATAAAGTCTTTGACTTGATCCGCTAAAGACAAGAGGCGTAGCAAGTTACTAATCGTGGTACGTGCTTTACCGACCGTATCGGCAATCTCTTGATGACTTAAACCAAATTCGTCATGGAAGCGTTGTAAAGCCATGGCTTGATCGATTGGGTTCAAATCTTGACGTTGAATGTTTTCAATCAATGCCAAGGCAATTGCCACTTGGTCACTCAAGTCACGAACAATGGCTGGAACTTCGGTTAAACCTGCAAGCTGAGCCGCACGCCAACGACGCTCACCTGCAATAATTTCGTAGGGATGCTTTTCATCTTCGACAGGACGAATGACGATTGGTTGCATGACACCATGCTTTTCAATCGATGCAGCAAGTTCTTGTAAATCTTGTTCTTTAATGAAACGACGCGGTTGATACTCGCCGCGTTTCAATAAATGCACATCAATTTGTTTTAACTGTCCATGATCTAAAGCTTTTGCTTCGAGCTGTAGTTTTTCTTTTTGGATTGAGCCGAGTAAGGCATCCAGACCACGACCTTTAGCCAGTCCGCGTTTTTTTACGGTCATGCTTTAGTTCCTTTTTTTACTTTGGTTTTTTTTAACATCTCAGCTGCCAAGTTCAAATAAGCAACTGCACCCTTCGAGCTTTTTTCAAAATAAATCACTGGCAAACCGTGCGCAGGCGCTTCAGCCAAACGAATATTACGCGGAATGACCGTGTCATAAAGTTTCTGACCGAAGTATTGTTCAAGCTCAGCAGACACATCACGTGTTAAGGCATTACGCGCATCGTACATGGTACGCAGCACACCCACGATCTGTAGATCTGGGTTTAAAGCTTGCTGAATACGGTCAATGGTTTGGGTTAGGTCAGCCAAACCTTCTAGGGCATAATATTCACACTGCATTGGAATAAGCACAGCACGTACCGCTGCAAGTGCATTGACAGTGATCAAACTTAAACTTGGTGCACAATCGACAATAATATAGTCAAAGTCTTTTTCGACGCTTGCCAATGCTTCACGTAAAATAAACTCACGGCCGTCTTGATCTGCAATTGCAAGCTCAACGCCAGCTAAGTCACGGTTTGCACCTAAAACCTTATAGCCCACTTCCGCTTTATAAATAGCGGTTTCAATCGGCACTTCACCAAGTAAGACATCCGTGACTGAATACAACAAATCATTTTTTTGAATGCCCGAACCCATCGTGGCATTGCCTTGTGAATCCATGTCCACAAGTAAAACTCGTTTTTTTAATATGGCTAAAGATGCAGCCAAGTTCACAGCCGTTGTGGTTTTACCTACGCCACCCTTTTGGTTTGCAATCGCAATAATTTGAGCCATGGTAACCCCAGTCCTTTGAAAATTTTAAATACGTTTAAGAAAAATTAAATGACGCTGCTCATCAAGTCGTGGAACTTTTAATGCAACGATATCAATCTTGAAATCACTTTTCAGTGTTTCAACTTCTTCTTCAGGAATTAAGCCTTTCATCGACGCGATAATACTTTGCGCATGCATATACGGTTTAGACGCATCCACAAAATCCGTTAACGATGCAAAAGCACGACTGGTAATCACATCAAACTGCCCCAGTTCATTAATGCTGTCTTCATTTTCGACACGTGTTTGTACCGCAATGACATTTTTTAGTTTTAAGTCAGCAATAAATTGTTTTAAGAATCGAATTTTTTTACCGTTGGCATCTAAAAGCACACATTCACGTTCAGGCTGACACAGTGCAATGATCATGCCCGGCATGCCACCACCCGTACCGATATCCAATAAACGACCTGCAGGCAAATCATTTAGGATACTTAAGCTATCCAATAAATGCTTAACCAACATTTCTTTAGGATCACGAATAGCAGTCAAGTTATACGCTTTGTTCCACAGCACTAGGGCATCTTGGTATTTCAGCAATAGATTTAATGCTTCTTCACTCAAATCTAAGCCAAGCTTTTGACTACCTTGCTTTAAGTCTTGAAAAAAAGGATGCATAAAGAAGACATCTCAATAAAAATTAACTGAAGTATACCGATTTCTAAGCCGTGGAACAGTAGCTAACGCTTAGCGAATATGCACTTAATCGTACATGCCTTGGCGAATCTGTAGATCTAGATCACTTAAACGCTCAGGTGTGCCAACATCAACCCACGCAGTTTGCATTTTCTCTGCAGAAATTTTTCCATCCAACATAGCTTGTTTCAATAAAGGTGCGAGCGGACGCTTGCCAGCTTCCAATCCATTAAACATGTTTGGATGTATAACTGCGATTCCGCTATAGGTGAGTGCCTCGCCTGTATGTTCTTGCTCAAAGGTATAACTACGCCCTGCATCCAAGATAAAATCACCCTTCGGATGTTGCGTTGGATTGGTCACATAGACCAAGTGTGCCAAGTCATCCTTCAGCTCAACATTGAGCAAAGCTGAAAAATCGTAGGTCGTCCAAACGTCACCATTCACCAAAATAAATGGTTCAGTCCCAAGCAAAGGTAAGGCATTAATAATGCCACCGGCTGTTTCCAAACCTTCCGCTTCACGTGTCCAGCGAATATCTACACCAAACTGCGAACCATCACCCAAAGTACCAATCAGGATATCTGCAAGCCATGCAGAATTGATGATGATTTCAGTTACGCCAATTTTTTTTAGCTTTTCTATATGCCAAACAATCAGTGGTTTTCCACCCACTTCAAGCAAAGGCTTTGGCTTATACAATGTTAAAGGGCGCATCCGATTTCCGAGACCCGCCGCTAAAATCATGGCTTTCATTATGCAACAACCTCATAAGTGCCGTATTTGGCTTCAAATTTCGGCAATACTTTAGCCTGAATAAATTGCATAAAAGGTTGTAATTCTGCATACGGTTTACTTTCTTCAAGTAAATACCACATCACACGCGGCAAATCTTTGAGATAACCCGATTTACCATCACGCTCAAATAAGCGCACAAAAATACCTAAAATTTTGATATGACGTTGAATCGCCATCAGGTCAGCGTCTTGTTTGAATTGCTCAAAGTTACGACCTTCTTTAGCCGATGCAGGTAGCAAATCATAGAACGTTTTAAACCATGCATAAACGCGATCTGCATTCCACTGCACATAGGCATCACGTGTAATAGAAATCAAATCATAAGTATCTGCACCAATCACAGCATCCTGGAAGTCAATCACACCCTGATCTTGCTCACCATCAAGTACCATCAAATTACGGCTATGAAAATCACGATGCACAATCACTTGAGGCTGAGCCAATGCAGCATTGGCTAAGATAGCAAAGGTACGTTTAATCAGTGCCGATTCTTCTTCAGTAGGCTGCACTTGTAGAGATAGCAATAACCAATCGGTTAGCAGCTCCATTTCAGAAATCAGCTTTTCATAGGTATATGCAGGAAAATGAGCAGTACCATCAATTGACTGTAATTGAATCAACTGTTTAAAACTTTGAGCATAATGTGCGTCTACGGTTTGATCATTCAACAACGTGGACAATAAAACATCACCAAAATCCTCTAACAATAAGAAGCCTTGATCAAGGTCTTTGGCCACGATATGTGGTACACGCACGCCATGTGCATCAAAAAATTCATCAATCGACACAAAAGGACCACAATCTTCTTTTTCTGGTGGTGCATCCATGAGCATAAATGTTTTATTATTCAATTTGATTCGTGCATAACGACGGAAGCTTGCATCGCCTGCTAAGAAGTTAATTTCAAATTGATCTGAATCGAGTACAGATGAAATCCATGTTTGTATCAATTGTTCACGTTGTGTATTCATTTGCGATAAATTCTAATACAGGCTGAGTTTTTAAAGTGCTAAGTGTAGCTACTTATCAACTTTTTCTCTATGATGCGACAATAATTAATTGCGATTAAGCATACCTGGTTAATGAGACAAATGAAGCATCAGTTTAAATTTAATCCTTTAGCGACTGCGATCTTAACCCTTCTATGTGGTAGCTCGTTACCAAGCTATGCAGCACCTGTTTCAAACCCGTCCACGGATGACGATACAGAACAACTCAAACAAAGCATTTCAGAAGCTTATCCGGGGCAGCAGTTCTTCGAACAATATTATGTCGATAAATCTGCACCTGAAGCACAGATTCGCAACACTAATCAATTAAGTTCTGCGTTTTGTACAGGCACCTGGATTACCCCAGTTGCTCCAACAACGAAAGCAGTCGCACCTGAAGATGCAACCTCTACCATTACCGCAGACTATGGTCATTTTGACCCGAATGGCGACTCCATTCTTGAAGGTAATGTTCTGATTGACCAAGAAGGTCGTCAAATTCGTGCCGATCAAATCAAAATTGATAAAACCCAAACCTACGCCAATGCTTCTGGCCGCGTACAAATGGCACAGTCTGGGCTGATTTCTCAAAGTGATTCGATTGATTACAATTTAAAAACCCAACAGGGTGATTTAAATAACAGTTTCTTTATTGCTGAACAGCAGCATGCACACGGTCGCGCTGAGAAAATTTCACGTACTTCAACCGAAACCCTTGAATTAGAAAATGCGGTTTATACCACCTGTCCACCCGATGAAAAACCAACGTGGAAAATTCAAGCAGACAAAATTAAGCTGAATCAAGAAACCGGTCGTGGCGAAACCAAGGGGACAACACTTTATGTAAAAGATGTTCCTGTGATGGTTGTACCCTACTTCAACTTCCCGATTGATGACCGCCGTACCACAGGTATTTTGACCCCAAGCTTTGGTTTTACCAATGATGGCGGTATTGAACTTGCAGTACCAGTTTACCTAAACCTTGCGCCAAACTATGATGCTACGGTAACGCCGCGTTACATTGCAGACCGCGGTGCAATGATGGAAAGTGAATTCCGTTATTTGACCAAAAACTTTGGTTCAGGGATGGTGTGGGGTGGTTATTTACCATCCGACCAAAAGTATGATGATCAGGATCGTAAAGACTTACATTTCCTACATAACTGGAAAATTAACGATCAATTTACAACCAATTTAGAATACAATTATGCATCTGATAAAGACTATTTCTCAGATCTCAATAATAATCCAAACTCAAAAACTGACCTAAACTTACGCCGTGCATGGGAACTCAATTATAAAAATGGTATCCCTGGCCTAAAAGCACAGCTTAAAGTGGAAGACTTCCAAACACTGGATAAAACTGTCAGTGATGAAGACCGTCCATATGCGCGCTTGCCGCAATTCCTACTGAACTACAAGAATGGTAATCCGCTCGGCTTACAGTACGAATTCAATAACGATACAGCGTATTTTAAAAAGAATCTGCGTGGCGATAATATTCCGCAAAACAATAGTGATGCGACAATGTATGAGCCAAGTGGTGCACGTATTTATAACGACTTTAGTGTGCGTTATAACTATCGTAACCCATGGTCTTTTGTAATACCAGAAGTGTCTATTCGTAACGTCAACACGATTTACGACCAAGATACCGTTGATCGTGCAAATACAAATAACAATCACTCTAGTAGTGAAAGTAAATCGGTCATTGTACCGCAATTAACTTTAGATGCGGGTCTTGTGATGGAGCGCGAAGGTCGTTATCTACAAACCTTAACGCCACGTTTCTTTTATGCGTATTCTCCATACAAAAACCAAGACACTAACCCGAACTTTGACTCAACCACAGCATCAATTAATTATGACCAATTGTTTAGCCCGCGTCGCTTCTATGGTAATGACCGTTTAGAAGACAACAACTTCGCATCTCTAGGCTTGAGCTATAGTTTATTTGATGATGTTGGTTTGGAGCGTTTAAAAGCCAGCGTTGGTCAAAGTTTCTATTTTGAAGACCGCCGCGTCACGCTAAACAACGTCTCTGATAAATTTGATACCGAACGCCATACCGGCCCTGTCGTGAGCATTTCTAGCCAGCTATCTGACAGCATCAGTGTGAATGCCAATTCTGCATGGATGGCGAATGGTGATAATGCTCAGCGCGATATTCAAATGTATTACACAGGAAATAAAGGCAATTTATACAATGTCGGTTATTTCTATCGTAAATACATTCCGAACCGCCAAGACAGCTATGACCAAGCAGTAGCATCGTTTATTCAACCTATTCACAATAACTGGCGTATTATCGGTCATGCACAATATGACCTCGACAACAGTATTGCGCGTGAATATTTACTTGGTGTGAACTACGAGTCATGCTGCTGGGGTGTTTCAGTGTATGGTCGTTCGTACTATAACGATTTAGATGATGTAACATCTTCAGATGTTAAACCAAAACGTGCCATTATGGCGGAGTTCACCCTAAAAGGTTTAGGTGGCTTCAACAATAAATTAACCTCTTTGCTTGAAAACCGAGTGTTGGGTTTTAACAATATTAATCAATCTTGGACAGAACGTTAATGAAGACAAAACAGTTAAAACAAATTTTTAAAGCGTCAGCTTTGGCACTTTGCCTATCGACTTCTGTATCTGTATTTGCTGCTGCGCAACCTAAAGATGAAATTGTAGCTGTCGTTGACAATAGCGTGATTCTTCGTAGTGATCTTGATCAAAGCATTGCCGAGATCACTCACCAACTTCAAGCAAAAAAACAAACCGTCCCACCGACCGAATACTTGCAGCAACAAGCTTTAGAACAGCTAATTACGCGCCAAGCACAGCTTGAACAAGTGAAACGATATAATGTCAAAGCGGATGAAAAATCGCTCAATGAAGCCGTACTTAAAGTTGCAAAAGACGCAGGTTCTCCAAGCTTAGAAGCATTTCAGCAAAAATTAGATGCTGTTGCGCCAAATACCTATGCTGGTTTACGTGCACGTATCGCTGAAGACATCGCGTTACAACGCCTACGCCAACAGTTAGTCACTTCTCGCATTCAAATCAGTGACCAAGATGTGAAAAACTTCTTAAGCTCACCACAAGGTCAAGCAGCACTAGGTAATCAAGTTCATGTCTTACATGTACGCGTTGCTAGCAGTGATAATGCCGTTAAAATCGCGGAAGACATTCGTAAAGAACTGGCAGCAAGTAACGATGTTAAAGCAATTACCAGCAAATACAACACTAAAGACATTAAAGTTGACGGTGCAGATATGGGCTTCCGCAACTTATCTGATATTCCAGATGAGCTTGCTGCACGTGTAGCACCTTTACAAGTCGGTCAAACCACTGAACTGATTTCAGTACGTGATGGCGTTCATGTTTTAAAATTAGTCGACCGTAAAGGTGGCGAACAAAAAGCCATTGTTCCTCAATACCAAACTCGCCATATCTTGATTCAACCATCTGAAGTGGTGAGTCCTGAAAACGCAAAACAAATGATCGACAGCTTGTATAACCGCCTGCAAAAAGGTGAAGATTTTGCAGTCTTGGCTTCAACATTCTCGAATGACACTGGTTCTGCTGCCAATGGTGGTAGTTTAGGTTGGGTTAGCCCAGGTGTTATGGTTCCAGAATTTGAAGCGATGATGAAATCAACTGCGAAAGGTGAAATCAGCAAACCCTTCCAATCTCAGTTTGGTTGGCATATCCTGCAAGTGACCGATACACGTCAACAAGACATGACACATGAAGTACAAGAACGTATGGCACGTCAGATTTTAGGTGAGCGTCAATTTGACACTGAACTGGACAGCTGGTTACGTGAAATTCGCAACAATGCCTATGTTGAAATTAAAGACCCTGCTCTAGATCGTAAAAAGAAATAAGTGAATAAACAAAAAACCAGCTTCGGCTGGTTTTTTATGTCGATTCTTATCATTATTCAGCGTTGTAGTAATTATTAGTTGTAGTAATTATTAAAAAACCAGTATTTAAACCATCTACTCTTTTTATAGGCAAAAAAAACCTCCCATTTGGGAGGTTTTTTTAACTCAATTAACGATTGTTGTTTTCGTCGTCTTGAGCATCTTCAAATTTAGTTTCGCCATCAAAACCAGCATTTTGACCGCCGAAGCCACTTTGACCGCCGAAGCCACCTTGACCACCAAAGCCACCTTGACCACCGAAGCCACCTTGACCACCGAAGCCACCTTGACCACCAAAGCCACTTTGACCACCGAAGCCACCTTGACCACCGAAGCCACCTTGACCACCGAAGCCGCCTTGTTGACCACCGCCGAAGCCGCCTTGTTGACCACCGAAGCCAGCAGCGCCTTGAGCACCAGCAGGAGCACCAGCAGGACGTGGGTTACGTGCTGGAACAACAGTTGAAATAGCGTGTTTGTAAACCATTTGGCTTACAGTATTTTTTAATAAAACAACGTATTGGTCGAAAGATTCAATATGACCTTGCAATTTAATACCGTTTACAAGGAAGATCGACACTGGAATACGTTCTTTACGGAGAGAATTTAAGAACGGATCTTGTAAAGTTTGACCTTTAGACATGTTATAACTCCAAAAAATAATAAAAATCAGCGCAAAAGCTACCTTTACTTTTCAATTAAAAATTATCAAAAAGGTAGTCTGTAAATTTTGCTTTATCCGTAGCACTTTCGCAAGTCTTCTTGAGCCTGCTGCGCAGTTAAATATGTAGTAAATTTATGCGTTTCTTGCAAAGATCTTAACCAAGTATATTGACGTTTTGCAAGTTGTCGTGTTGCAAAAAGTGCCTTATCCTCCATTTCACTCTGTTTTTCGCTACTTTGATCACTATTTTTCAAAAAATCTAAAGCTTGACGATATCCAACTGAGCGCATAGAGGGTAAATTTTCATCTAAATCGTATTTTTCAATGAGAGCTTTCACTTCATTTAAAAATCCAATTTCCCACATTATTTTTAGACGTTGAGCTATACGCTCATGTAATTCTAATCGGTCTGGCAATAATGCGTAATTATGAAAATTGTAACGGTATGGTACGTTTTTAGGTTGCTCAGCTTGTAACTGCGTAATGGGTTTACCGGTTAACTTAAAAACTTCGAGCGCACGGATAATTCGTTGCTTATCACTCGGTTTAAATTTTTCACCTGCCAATGGGTCTACATTGCACAGTTCTGCATATACAGCGTCCCAACCTTGCGACTCAGCTTTGGCTTCAATTTCAGCACGTACAGCATAGTCTGCACTTGGTAAGTTTGAAGACAACCCTTCCAATAAAGCTTTGTAATACAACATCGTGCCACCGACTAAAATCGGTGTTTTACCTCGGGCATGCATATCATCAATCAGCACACACGCATCTTCCACAAAGTTCGCTGCCGAATACACTTCTAGCGGACTGATAATATCAATCAAATGATGTGGATATTTCTCCAACTCAGCTTTACTCGGCTTGGCCGTACCAATATCCATATCCTGAAAAACCAAAGCAGAATCGACTGAAATTAATTCGAATCCACCTTGCTCGTATAACTCACATGCCAAGGCGGTTTTACCGCTTGCAGTTGGTCCCATTAAGTTGATGACCGGCAATTGATTTGACATGTAAAACTACTCTCCCCGAGCAAAAAGTTTATCTAGCTGTGCCAATGGAAACGCACGCCACGTCGGACGTCCATGGTTACATTGGCTGGCAAATTCAGTTTGTTCCATCTGACGCAGTAATGCATTCATTTCAGATAGACTTAAAATACGGTGTGCGCGTACAGCGCCGTGACAGGCCATGCCTGCCAATATTTGATCGCGCTTTTGTAGTAACCCTGCAACCTGATCACTTGGGTCTAAATCATTTAATAAATCTGGGATCAACGCATCAAAGTCTGCTTTATGCAAAATGGCAGGAACACCTCGGACAATAACTTGCTCATCGCCATATTGATCTATTTCTAAACCTAGGTGTGCCAATTGTTCTTTGAGCTCATCGACGCGCATCGCTTGCATCCGACTGATACTGACGACTTTAGGAATCAGCAATTGCTGTGATGTCCAAAACTCAGGTTTATCCCAAGCCGTTTTCATTTGTTGCAAAACAATGCGCTCATGTGCCGCATGCATATCAACAATGATTAAACCTTCGGTGTTTTGGGCCAAAATATAAATACCATGCAATTGCGCAATGGCAATCCCCAAAGGATGCTCATCGACTTTCTGCTGAATATGTTCAGCCAAAGAAGTATCAGGATCATTTGTAGACTCAGTTTGACGTAAAGGCGCTAAATAACTTTGCAATGCATTATTGAGCTGTCTGGAACCCGCTAAATTTGACTGATATCCAGCACTATTGTTCGACGCATTTGAATATTGCTGTGTATACGCTTCCAGCCCTGTTGGCGCATGATTAGAAGCATATTGCACTGTTGCAGGTGAACTAAAGTCAGTGAGTCCGCCTGAGATCTCTGGACTGACAAAATTTGAGCCTTGCTCTGCAACTGGCTGGGGTTGATGTAATGAAAATTGTTCCTGATGACGCGGCTGCGGAATAATATTTTCATGTGCCTGCCCGTCGAGTTTCATTGCAGATGACAATTCGGCTGTCGCGGTTTGAAATTGCGCTAAAGTCGATTTGGCAAAATGGCGCACAAACTCATGTACTTCACGTTGATTTAGAAAACGTATTTCATGCTTGGTTGGATGCACATTCACATCGATATTTTCTGGATCAACTTCCATAAACAACAAATAAGCCGCATGTTGATGTCCATGCAAAATACCGTCATAGGCCATGCGAAGTGCATGTGAAACGGTCTTGTCTTTTACGATACGTCCATTCACATAGACATATTGCATATCGGCTTGCGCACGTGCATCTGAAGGATGACCTAACCAACCACTAAGACGCATATTGACGCTATCAGCATCCATCCAGTACGCATTTTCAGTAAATTGACGGCCTAATAATTGTTGCACCCGCTGAAAACGCAGCGCACCACTGTCTGCAATAGGCAAGTTCAGCTTAATGCTATTGTTATGCTCAAGGACAAAACGTATATCAAAATGGGTCAGTGCTAAACGACGGACAATTTCTTCGATATGTCCAAACTCAGTCCCCGGTTTTTTGAGGAACTTACGCCGTGCAGGTACATTAAAAAATAAATCTTGCACACGAATGGTGGTGCCTTGCGTCGCTGCCACAGGCTGAATTTCTTGTGAATCAAATGCAGTGCCATTTACTTCGACCTGATAGCCTACACCGTCATCATTTTGGCTACTGGTCAATGTCAAACGAGACACCGCAGCGATCGAAGCCAATGCTTCCCCACGAAAACCCAGACTTACAATAGCATGTAAATCCTCAGCAGTTTGGATTTTACTTGTGGCATGGCGCATGACCGCCAAAGGTAGATCTTCAGGGTGAATACCCCGACCATTGTCTATTATTTCAATCAGTGTACTGCCGCCTTGTTCAATACGAACAATCAGCTCAGTCGCCCCTGCATCAATGGCATTTTCCAGTAATTCTTTGACCACAGAAGCAGGACGTTCAATCACTTCCCCTGCGGCAATTTGGTTGGCTAAGGCAGGATCAAGCGTTCGAATGCGGCGGGCACTGATTTCATTCAGCATGGTTAAATTTTTGCTCCAAAGCGTTTTGCAAAGTTTCTGAAGAAGAGCTTAAAGTCGCTGTACGGGTGGTTTCATCCGCAGACTTTTCAATATTAATAATTAAATCAGCCTCAGGGATTTCGTCGCCCCCTTTAGATGGCCATTCAAATAAAAATAGGGCGTTCGGCGTTTCTAAATAATCACGGATACCCATAAGTTCAAGCTCATAAGGGTCATTCAGACGATATAAATCAAAATGAAAAATATCTTGTCCTTGAATATTGTAAGGTTCAACTAATGTATAGGTTGGACTTTTTACCGCACCTTGATGACCCAAGTGTTGTAAAAAATAACGTGTTAACGTGGTCTTTCCTGCACCCAAGTCACCAATTAAATACGCTACACCCGTCGTAAAATGCGTCGCCAGTACGGTAGCTAAGTTTTGGGTATCGACTTCACTATTAAGTTCCAGACTGAATGAATACTGCATATTACTCACAACATGTACATAAGAATTAAATATGATAGCATCGCACTGGCTAAAATGGATATGTTCACACTATAGATTGAGCATTTTTCATGATGTGTTCTCTGCTTTATTTGCTCAGTTTTTAGATCTTTCTTCATGCACAGTTTTGAATTTACTCCCCCAATGATCAATGGTGTCAGTGCCAGCAAAGTCTTCCTTGACGGTCAACACACACAAGCCTCTACCGTCTATGCATATTTGTGTGAGCAATTTCCTCATATCCTAGCAGCAGAGTGGCAACAACGATTTAAAGATGGATTGGTCTATGCCGCAAATGGTGACGTTTTAACGATAGACAGTCCTTTTGAAGCAAATCGTCATGTTTATTATTATCGATTCTTAGCGCATGAAATCCATGTTCCCTTCGAGCATCAGATTTTATTTGAAAATGATCATTTCATCGTGGTCGATAAACCGCATTTTCTCACCATGAGTCCAACCGGTCAGTATGTACAAGAAACCTTGTTGGTTCGACTCAAAAAGCAAACGCAGCTTGAACAGCTAACGCCGATTCATCGTTTAGACCGTGAAACTGCCGGCGTGGTGCTCTTCTCCAAATGTGTCGAAAGCCGTGGGCTATATCAACAGATGTTTGCCACTCGAAACGTTCAAAAAACCTATCATGCCATTGCAGCTTATCGAGATGAATTAAATTTCCCAATCACAACTCGCTATCGCATGGAAAAAGGTCAACCTTTTTATACAATGCAAATAGTAGATGGTGAACCTAACAGCGAAACCTTCATTCAGCTGATCCAGCAGCATGGAAACCGCGCTAAGTATAAATTAAAGCCACATACCGGCAAGCAGCACCAACTCCGTGTGCATTTAAATGCTTTGGGCATTCCAATTCAAAATGACCCCTTTTATCCAGTAGTACAACATAAGGCAGATGACGATTTCAGCCAACCTTTACAACTACTTGCGAAACAGCTTGAGTTTATCGATCCTGTGACAGAGCAGGCTTTTCAATTCAGTTCTGCCTATGAATTGACACTGTAAATCGATTGTCATTACATTAAATTGATAAAATACTGCCAAACTTTCTTGAATTTATAACAGTTTTGATTAGAATAAATGCGAAAAGTTAAGTATTTTAAAGCTTTCTAAGAATATGAGAAAAACTGAAGTCTACCAAATCCGCCTCGATTCACAGGAAAAGAAACAGGCCTTTGCCGTGTTTAAGCAATTAGGCATTACACCTGCACAGGCTGTACGTCTATTCTTTAAACAAGTTGTTTTAACCAAATCGATCCCCTTCTCTATTGAAAACCAAAATATCAATATTGAACAATTGATTAAGTTACGTAAATTAAAACAACAAGAAGCTCAAGCCATTTCAACCACTGAAATTAGCCCTGCGGAATTAGAAATTTTAAATAATGATCCATTATTAGATGATGATCATCTCGACTTGTTTGAAGAGCTCAATGCAATTTTGGGTGAAGGTGACAAAACTTAACACTGTCGCATTTATAAACAATTTATAAATCAACCAATTTCGAAAATTCGATATGCTTCATGCAAGACTGATAAAAATAGCATGGAGTATAGAAAAAAATGATCGTTCGACGCGCAACAGAAGCAGACCTTCATCCACTTGCTGTTTTATTTGATGAATATCGCCAATTTTATGGCACCTCTTCTAATCTTGATATCTCATATAAATTTCTAAGACAACGTTTTGAAAATAATGAAAGCGTAATTTTTATTTGTCTAAAAGATGAAGTGATTACTGGGTTTATCTTACTGTATTTAGGCTTTTCATCTGTGGCTTGTTCAACCTACTATATTTTAGATGATGTCTATGTCAGCCCTGTATATCGTCGTCAGGGTTCAGCCAAACAATTGATCGATACCGCAGTTCTCTTTGCACAACATGAAGGTGCGCTTCGAATCAGCCTCGAAACTCAAAAAAATAACTATCACTCACATCAGCTCTATGAATCGATGGGCTTCATTAAAGATGATGAATTTCAAACCTATCATTACTTTATTCGTTAATGCATTACTCAGCTTTAAAATACATCAACAACGCATGTTGAAAAACGCATCTTTAAATAAATAATTAGCAGTCATACTTAGGGCTTTAATACTGCACATTCATCCTTTCAGTCAGGATGACGTATCAAAGCCCTGTACCTATTACTGTGGATTTAGATTTTCACGAAATTTCGATTGTTCAATTTGCGCTGCATTCAAATAGATCCATTCACCTTCAGCAATATCTTCAAGCTTTAATTGTCCAATTTGAGCACGATGTAAAGTTTCAACTTTATTGCCCACAGCCGCCAACATCCGCTTCACTTGATGATATACCCCTTGATGGACAGTCATTTGTAATTGCTGTGAAGCCAATAGCTGCACATCGGTTGCAGCGAAAATGCCTTTTTCGTTTCGCAGCTCCACGCCTTGTTGCAATTGTTGCATTTGCTCAGGCGTCACAGGATCTGCGGTATGCATCGAATACACTTTGGCAACATGCTTTTTAGGGTGTGTCAGTGCTTGCAGATATTGACCATCATCCGTGAGCAGCAACAGTCCAGTGGTGTCTTGATCCAGTCGCCCGACGCATTGCAAACCACGATTTAACAGCACATCATCAAATAATTCAAAAACACTAAAATGATGGGTTGCCTGATGCGAACATTCATAACCTTGGGGTTTATTTAACGCAATATAGATATGCTCACGATAGACATAGTCCTGACCATGCACACTGTAAGTTAAATCATTCAAGTCCAGTTTTTGCTTTGGATTATCTACAATCTCACCGTGTATTTCGACCGCACCATTTTTAATCAACTGTTGGCAATATTTACGCGAACCAAAACCTTGTGATTGCAGCATTTTTTCCAAAAACATAGAACAACCTAATAAACACTATATATTGCTATTTTATACTGAACCACGAGCCAACTTGCAGGAAAAATAGCGGAAATAATCTTGAACGCCAGTTTTTAATGTTTCTGCGCTACACTATTGATTATTTATTGAAGTTTCTCACGAATATCCTATGTCTCAGTTGGATTTAAATCTGATCGTGTTATTGGTGTTATTGGCTTGTGGCATCTTTAGCCACAATACAGCGATCACCATAGCAGCAGGTGTCTTGATTATTTTCCGCATCACGCCTTTAAGTGAATTTTTCCCCTATCTGCAACAATATGGCTTAAACATTGGCATTATTATTTTAACCATTGGCGTACTCACGCCGATCGCTAGCGGAAAAATACCCGGTGATTCGATTTTAAAATCCTTTTTAAGTTGGAAATCCCTCGTCGCAATCGCCATTGGCATCTTTGTCGCATGGCTAGGCGGACGTGGTGTCAAACTGATGTCCAATCAGCCAGATGTGGTTGCCGGACTATTGATTGGGACAGTCGCAGGTGTTGCCATGCTGCGTGGTGTACCTGTCGGCCCACTCATTGCAGCAGGCATCTTGTCGCTACTGATTGGGATTAAACAATAAGGCCGTTGCTGACATAGCGGTTTAACAAAATTTTAATTTGAGCCATGCTGCATTTGAAATAAACGTCGACTAAGCATGATTCCAACGAATGATAATGCTGACATCAAGATCCCCGCCCAAAACCACGCTCCAGTTTGTGAAACCACAGTGGCAATCACAGGTGGCAGAACAAATTGTGATATGGCAGAGCATTGTAAAATCATGCCGACCGTCGTACTAATTGCCGCAGGATAAGGTGCAAAATGCAGTGATTGCGCAAAGACCGTCGCAGCAACCAAGCCTCCAAAAAGCGAAAAACTAAACACCGTTAAATATTGCAGTAAAAAAGGTAACGCATCTTTAGAGAGATAAAACCCTAAGGAGCAAATGATCAAAACAGCAAAACCCAGTTGGACTAAAGTTTTAGCTTGAAAACCACGCTGTAATAGCAGTCCACACCCCCATGTGCCCACAGCATTCGCAACGGCAACACTGGCTGTTAAAGCACCCGCCAGTTCTGCTGAAATTTGGTTTTGGGCATAAATCATCGGTAAGAAGCCCACCAATGCAAACCACTGCCCTGCATATGTCCCAAAAATGAGCGCCAAAAGCCATGCCGCAGGATGTTTCAGAGTATCCCGAATGAGACCGATGACAGGTGTTGTATTCAGCGCCACATTAGGCTGAGGAATAAACATCGCAATACAGAGCAGTAATGCCGCAGTGATCATAGCGAAACTGAGCCAAACTACGCTCCAGCCATATTGAGCAATTAGAAATGGCGCGACCAATAAGGCAATGCCCATACCTCCACCCATATAAGCACTCCACAGCCCCATCTTCGCGCTGATGTGTTGTAGCGGTACAAGCTGACGGATAAATGCAGGCCCTGTGAGAGTCACCAATAAGAAGCCAAAGCCTTCAATGACACGTAGGAGTAACAAGGCATCAAAGCTTTGTGCAAAACTCCCCCATGCACTTGCTATCGTCAATAGACTTAAGCCCAATAAGATACACAGCTTAAATCCAATTTTTTGGATATAACTGCCAATCAACAATGCAAAGCACATGCCTGCGCCTTGTACCAGTGAGAGCAATAAACCAGACTGAATAAAGCTAATGCCGAGTTGCTGTTGTAATACAGGTATTGCGGGCGGTAGTTTCCCGATATGCATTGCAGCAATAAAACCTGCCGCAATAATGAATAAATCTTTTGACATCCCTTTCATTGAATTATCATGCTCTTTTCGCCATGCAATAGCACTCAGCATAACCATTCAAAATATTCAAATCAGTCAAAAAACAAATAAGGTTAGATTAATTTTCAATTAGTTATTCAATATTTACTTGTTTCCGTTCACGCTTATTGGCGTACATTTTCAAGTCTGCCATTTCGACCAATTGATCGATGGATTCGGCATCCTCTGGAAATAAAGCCATGCCAATACTGGCACCAATTTTCAAACTCATTTGCTCAAATGCAAACGGTAGTCCGCAACTTTCTGCGATTCGATTCATCGCCGTTTGCGCACGCTCTAAGTTGGCAATATTGGTTAAAATCACAGCAAATTCATCACCACCCAAGCGTGCAACCAAGTCATCTTGACGTGTTTCACGCAAAATGCGCTGTGCAATTTCTTTCAGTGCAGCATCCCCAATGCGATGTCCAAACTGATCATTAATCGGCTTCAGACCATCCATATCAATCATCAAGATACCTAGCACTTTTTTCTGCGCACGTGCTTTTTCTATCCCTTGGCGTAAAAAGTCGACAAACAAAGCCCGATTAGCTAAACCTGTTAAGCTATCTTGAGTCGCCAATTTATATAACTCTGTCGCACCGAAACGTGTTGCATGGTACATCGCCGCAGCGATCAACTCAGACATCAAACTCAATATATGTAAATCGGCTTCCTGAAAGGCATCGACTTGGTCAGAGTAAATCTTTAAAACACCGACACCTTCATCACAATGAATCAATGGCACTACTGCCATCGAACGCAATCCAACACGTTGACATGCCACGCGATCTACCCGTGCATCTGTTTCCGAATCTTGGCAATACAGTGTTTGTTTTTGCGCTATACATAGACCCGATAAACTATTTTCAATATGAAGTCTTAAACCCAGTAAATGACTCGCCCCACCAGACACTGCACGATAGACCATATCACCATCTTCAGCCAACTCTACAACTGCACCTTTAGCATGTGTAATCTGCTGCGCCTGTTCTGCCACTACGGTCATCACTGCATTTAGATCTAAACCCAGTTTGGCAATAGCTGTCTGAGTTTGAATCACAGACATGAGTTGAGTTGGTGAGGGTTCTATAGAATTGGGCATGATTGAGTTCAAACAGGGTTCAATGTGAGATACAGCTCAATTCTAAAAATTATTCATCCACTTGTATAGCGATCTTAAAGTGATTTCTGTGCATTCAAGCACTTTAAATACAACTCTTTTAGATACGGCTCTTTAAAAAATTGCACTCAAGGAAACAACAAAGCAAGCAGAATCATCGATACACATATCGAAGGTTGGGGAAAGTCATGATGTATGGATGGCCCACGTATTTTACGACTCTCCCTCACGATATTATTTCAAGGCATAAATTTCACTCTGCATCCATTCTCCGCCTTCCAGTTGTACATCGACAGCAACACGTTGATACTCAGTACCTTCAAATTCATCTAAAGCAGCCCAATGAGCTGCTAAGTTTTCAGAGATAAAAACATAGCCTTCAATGGCTTGACCTGCCTTCGATAAACGGATGCCCGGACTGCCCATCGCCGCACCCCAGCCTTTATGTTCTAACTCACCCCAAACCACACCTTTCTTCCACTCGCCACCTATGTGCTCCATCACATGAGCATTGGGCTGACCTAGACGTAATGTCCCGTATACAAAAAGACTCTGAGTCATAGCTCCCCCTTAGTTGGAATAATATTGATTGCGTTTTTGTGAGAATTTCGCCAACTGTTTTAGGAAGCCTTCAAAGTAGCTTTTTTCAGCCTCTTCGGTACGATAACCGGCGTACAAAGTCCGTCTTAAACCTTCAGGTGAAACACAATCTAAGCGTCGAGAGGTCACCCAACCTTTTTGTTCATATTCATTTACCACCCAATCAGGTAATGCCGCGATACCACGACCACTTGCAACCAACTGAATCAGCATCTGGGTCAAATCTGTGGTACGGACGTGTTTAGGCTGAATATTGGCCGGTAAAAATAATTTCGCCATGATATCTAAACGATGTTTATCGACCGGATAGGTAATAAGCGTTTCTTCTGCTAATTCTTGAACAGTCACATTTGTTGCACGAACCAATGGATGCGTATTTGACAGTACCAAACGAGACTCATATTCAAAGATAGGGAAATATTCCACACCTTTTAAATTGATCGGATCTGCCGTAATCAGAAGATCAAACTCGCCCGTTTGTAATAGTTCATGCGGATTGGCTTCAAAGCCAGAGGCAAAGTCTAAATCTACATCGGGGTATTGTTGACGGTAGACATTCAATAACGGCATGAGCCAGTCAAAGCAACTATGACATTCAGAAGAAAAAATAATTCGGCCGGTTTGACCATGCACAATACGTGTAATGTCCGATTGCGCAATTTGAACTTGCGGCAAAATGTCATCGGCAAGGCGTAGTAAACGTTGCCCAACATTCGAAAAGGTCACAGGACGTGTCCGTCGGTTCACCACCTCTACCCCATACCAATGATCAAGCTCTTTCAACTGATGTGAAAGCGCAGAAGGCGTTAAACACAGATCATTAGATGCAGCGACCAAAGAACCATGTTCTCTGAGTGCCAATAATGTTTTGAGATGGCGTAATTCCAACATAATGAGTTCCACAAACGACATACTGAATGAGCTGAAAATCAGTATTTTTAAATTATATTTATCATATCATGATATTTATGAATCATATTCATCATAAATTTTATTTAACTATTTTTTATTCACATGAATATACTTCATCAAGTTTTACTGAATCATCTTTAGCTAATGTGTTTTTTTCACATTACAAATCAGGTAATTTTTTTCCACAATGCGGGCAATATGCATACTGCTCACGCTCCTGCTTTAATGATTCCTCTTTTTGCTCACGTAACAATTGCCAAATAATATCCTGTGTTTGCTCACGGGTTAAACCCACTGTTTTTCGGATTTCTTCGATTTTTTCAGGCTCAAGTACAAAATCAATTTCACGATTTTGAATCAACTCACGAAAACTGAGTTCTAATTGTTGTTTGCGTTGCTCCAATTCATGTGCCAAACCATTGGCTAAAATACCTGCTGGCAATGCTGCCAAGCCAACCCCTAATATCGTAATCATTGCACCTAATATCCGCCCAACAGGGGTTATCGGTGTTACATCGCCATAACCGACCGTCGTTAAAGTAACAACAGCCCACCACATGGACGCAGGAATAGAACTAAAGACCTCTGGCTGTGCTTTACTCTCAACTAAATACACCCCAGCTGCGGCCATAATAATCATAATAAATAAAATAAAAACAACAGCTTGAAATGAACCTTTTTCACGTTCAATGACACGTAACAAAATTTGCAACGACACAAAATATCGAGTTAATTTTAATAAACGCAGTAATCGTAAAATACGTAAAAAACGCAAATCAAAATGGACAAAGAAATTTAGATATGCAGGTAAAATTGCCAATAAATCAATAATTGCGCCACCACTTTTTACCCAATTCAAACGATTACGCCAAGCGGAGTAAAATGGGTCTTTATCTGCAATCGACCAAAGCCTCAATACGTATTCAACACTAAATACAATGATTGAAAAATTTTCAAAAAAATCAAAGTAAACTTGATAAGACAAATAAATATCATTGACCGATTCGAGTAAAACCGCAGCAGCATTACCTAAAATCAGCAATATCAAAGCATAGTTGAGAAAATGACTAAATTTAGTTTCATAATCATCATTATGTAAATTGTTATAGACAAATTTACGCAGTGAATACCATGCACTAAAAGTCATAATTCAAATCGTTAGCAAATTAACTTGCTACAGTGTAAACCATCGCTTAGGAAAAATACGAATCCTTTAGACAGTCTACTGTTAAATCTATTGAACGATATTAACCACACTTTATTCATCAGTATTTTTCGTATGCACCATATATCCATTATTCCACAAATAATAAAGCCAAACGAACTTGGTCATATCCCATGCGTGGACTGGTTAACTCCACAATTGGACGCAACTTAACCGTGCCGTCATCATTATAATGTGCTGGGTCTTGTCGTTTCGCCAAACGTTTATAGATTTTACGCACCTGCTCAACCACATCTTCTCCCGGATGTGCCACCGAGATATCCAAACCTTGCTCTTTTTGCAGACGAGCCAAATGATTAATAATCGTAGCTGGTGTTAAACCACGCTCCACAGCAATATCTTGAATTTCATAACCTTCCTCAAACAACTCACGAGTTTGATCTAAAGTCGCTGTGGCAAAGCTTTGTTTCACACCAGTTTTGGCAATTTTCTTTTCATTGCGCTCGATTTCCACTTCATTCAGTGTTCCGCCACAGTGGCGAATAAAGGCTTTATGTTGTACGGTTAAATCAGCCTCTGCAAAATTGGTTTCCGCTTCGTCAGAGAGTTCCTGAAAGCGTCGATCGGCTTTAATCGCCAAACTGTCGAGTTCTAAGGCTTGTTCATTAAAGCCAAGTAAACGCAGACCATCTAATGTTTTTAAACGAGACAATGCCACATACCCCTGACCCTTTTCAAAAGTATGCGTCAAGTTAATTTCAGCCGCTGCAAGAGTCATCCCTTGAGATTTATGAATGGTGATCGCCCAGGCCAAACGCAGTGGAATTTGTTGGAAACTGGCAATGGTTTTACCATCATCATTATCGACAGACCATGTTTCAGGTTCGACCACCAAGGTCGTGCCGTCCGTAAGTTTTACTTTAGGCAAGATGCCATATTCATCATCTTCTTCAAAACCTATCACTTCACCGAGGCTGCCATTGATATAGCCCACGTCAAAGTTGTTTTTTACAAACATCACTTTGGCATTTTTCTTTAAGGTCAAAGTTTCCGGCGCACGCACTGAAGATTTTAAGGTTTCGATCAGTTTATCATTACCATCACATTGGGCATCAAACTGGCGAGATTCTTGCTCAATTTCATTTAGATGTTTATAGTTAATACTATCTACATCCATATTATGGGTATACAAGCGCGTAAAGGTTTCACCTATATTTTGTGAACTTGTCTGCCTTAAAGCATGCAAATGATCGCCCGTAATTTGCTGAGCACGAATCGCATTTAGAATATCATTGAGATAGTCATTACCCTGACGATGTTGTTCGGTCAAATAACACACGCGAAACTTCGCTTCTACCCATGCCTCAGACATAAAGCAAAACTTGTCACGGTTTAATTCACCTTTGCGTCCCACAGGGGGTAACTGGAAGAAGTCACCTGCAACAATGACTTGAATCCCCCCAAAAGCATCTTCACTGTCTTTAAAAAATTTTAAAACTTTATTCACCAAGTTTAATTGCTTGGCATGCAACATCGAAATTTCATCGATGATTAAAACTTGGGCATTTTCCAAATGCTCTTTTAAATATTTACGTTCTTTTAAGCGCTTTAACTCATCTTCGGAAATCGCATCTTTAATCCCAATCCCTGCCCATGTATGAATTGTCATGCCATTCATATGGGTTGCAGCAATCCCTGTAGAAGCCGTAATTGCCACCGGCACTTTGCGCGCTTTTAGATAATTGATGTACTGATTTAAAGTATAAGTTTTCCCTGCACCAGCCGAACCTGTTAAAAACACATTTTCGCCTGCTTTGAGCAGCTTGAGTGCAGTTTCTTGTTTCATAAGACCTATACCGTAAAAGAACGGCTATAGCCTAACGATTTTTGACTCAAAAGTTAAGCGCACAACACAGTTTCCTAAATCCGTATTTCGCCAATCTTACTTTAAGCTATTGAACCTATTTAAAAATTCTTTGGCGATATTTACTTTTTCTATTTCTGCTTGGGTATTATTTGAATACTCAAGTTGATCAAAAACCAAAATGTGGTTTTGCACATGACAGCCCAAAGTCATCGATACATGCAAAATGGGATGGTACATATGAAAAGCTACATATACTCTTGCAATGATACTGGCGCTATAACTTGATGCCAAACAATGTTTAAAGTGAATAGATTCATCAATAATTCGATCGATGGTTTTTAATTCTTCAAAGACCCAATCTTGAAAATATATTTTGTCTTCTGTTGTAAATGGCTGCCAGACTGTTGTCGCAAATTTACGCTTTAATTGAGTTAACATTTCTTGCTTTTGTTGCTTAGCATGCCAATGCACCGCCTGATGAAAGACCCCATTCCAGGTAATATTTTTAGGGACTGTATGACCTGTAGAATAAGTCGCACTAACATAGTCACGCACATATGCATCAAATACAGATACTCTTAAATTAGCATGCTTTAAATAAAATAAATTTCGAAAATCCTGCAGTTGAATTTTATGCTGTCGTAACATACTTAAAAACTGGCGATTTTCTTGGGTTTCTGGACGGATATAATCCATCAAAGCCTGCGGTAATTGCTGCGTACAACGTACTAAATGTTGCAGATAGGCCTGCATAATACGGCTCAAAGGTAGATAGACTTTTTTTATGGCCTGATCCTCTGCGCCTAACACCTGTCGCATTAAAATCAACCATTCATCTAAATACAAAATCGATGGGCTGATCACTACACGATGGTCATCATGCTGCTGATATTTTCGTTGTAAAACAAACTGCAGATTTTTTTCATGATTAAACCAATCATGTTCATGCGCAATCGCATGGCAATTTTGAATATATATGCGCGCTGCAACAAATTGAAAATGTTGTAAGGTTGTAAGAATCAATGCGGGATGAATATGCTGCGTATCGACAAAACTCAATGCTGTCACAGCCACACGTACATTACTGTGTTGGAAATTACGACTCAGCCAATCCAACACTTCGGCTGACTGTTTGAACATCCATCGCACTGCACGATTGTTATCGAGTAAAGGGAGTTTTCCACATTTTTTTTGCCAAATTGCTGTGGCTTGCACAAAATTGCTATGGCTTAATATGTCCTGTTCTGCCCAAACATCCCGATGCATCATACGAATAAAGCCTAGTAAATTGGGACGCTCATATGCATGGTCGAGCAACAAAATAATATCTTCTATATGTTCATTTAATTCTTGTAAATTGAACCGATCTTCATAACTCAAACTCATGATCCGATAAATCGTCGGATCTAAAAATTGTGCCGTAGCAAAACAAATCTCGTCCAAACTATCCATTAACAGTTGTATCGGCAATATTTCAGCTTCTGTAAGTGAGTTGAGCGCAAACATCTGCTCAATCTTTTGCATCAACCAATGTGGTAGACTGATCTGGCATTCAATATACGCTTGTAATAGTGGTGTCTGATAAATCTGCTGCTCTTGCATCAACTGATCAAAAATTTGCGCTTCAACTGCTGTCATCTGTGCTAAAAACTGCTGAACACGCGCTGGCCCATTTAGATGTTGAAAAATCGACTGTAAGATCAATTGTCTAAATTGCTGTGCTTTTTCTCTGAGCAAGAGTGAATGTTGCGGCTTTAAGTCCCCAGTAAAAAAATACAATTCATGAAATAAGAAATCTTCTATTGCCTCAATACAAGGCGCTGTCCAATGCAATTCAGCAATTTTGATGAGTCTAAACGGATTTCTAGGAAACTGATAGCCAATTGATTCACGACTTTGTAGCTGTAAGGTCCATAGTCCATTACATAGTTGAATGCGGTGCTGCTCTTGTTCAATTTTAAATATATTTTGTGAATTGAGTGCCGTAGCAAACTCCATTTGCTCTTGATACAACTGCTTTAAACTTGGTGATATTCGAATAAGTTGCCGAGCAATATGCTCAAGCTGCGGGGTCAAGCTGTTCTGTTCCATCTTCCGCCCTAACGATCGTTGATTATTTTTCAACCTTCACTATAGTCAAAGTTTAATGCTCCGACTACTGCCATTAATCGGCCAGATAGCTGTACAAAAGGTCAATACGAAGGCGTTAAATAAAATAATCTAAAGGCTATTGTTGTGACAAAATTCACCATGATTTTGAGCTGTGACGGATAAAAAATAGATAAAGTTTCAGAGTAGTCACTATTATTGATCTGTAGAATGTTGTTCTGCACGGATTTTTTTAAGCTGTTCTATCGCAGTGTAAATATCTTGTTGTAGAGCCTCTCGATAGAGCTTTAAATCCTCCACACTCTGAATATGACTCAAACTTTGACGAGGTAAAAATTGAAAATAGAACGGAATGCGCTTAGGAATAATACGTTTGGGTAAAGACGGAATCACATCACCATGACGTAATAATTTATCGAGCTTTTGTATTTTTAATAGTTGTTTAAACCAACGATGTTCAACAATCACACTGGCATCAAAACCCAGTTCAAAGACTTCATCCCCACCTAAAGCAGCAAAAGGCACGATGTCATAATTAAATTCTTGCGCCAGTTTTAAAAAGCCATAACGTTGCTTCCAGATCAGTTGATAGGCTTCTCCTTTTCGCTTCAAAACCTCTCGACCACCACCGGGAAAAACTAAAATGGAATAACCTTGTTGCATCACTGTTCTGACATAGTCCTGAATGCCTTGGACTGCACCGAACTTTTTGACCATGCCACGCCAACCGGGCAAATAAAAATGGCTATGATCAGCGATACTGACCACAGCCACTTTATGTTCATTGTAGAGATAATCAATAATCAACGGTGAATCGAGTACACCGTAAATTGTATGATTCCCTACATACATTGCAGGTTTTGATGCATCAATATATTCAGCGCCAAAAAAGGTCGGCGTGAAATACATGCGGGATAAAGCGCTTAAACGCTTTATCCATTTTGCATCATGTTCAACCTGCAAATGTGCTGACCTTAGGCAGCATCATGTTTTTGAACAAGTACAGAACCTACTGAGTAGCCTGCACCAAATGAGCAAAGCACACCGTATTCGCCATGGTTTACTTCATTTGCTGTACGGTGCAACGCAATAATGACACCTGCTGATGAAGTATTGGCAAATTCATCAAGAATGATTGGCACAAGGTCTGGCTGAGCGTGTTCTTTACCCACAACCAGTTTCAGAATCAATTCATTCATGCTGGCATTCGCTTGGTGTAACCAGAAGCGTTTTACATCTGTTGCCGCAATTTTGTTGTCATCCAATTGCTTAGTGATCATTTTCGCCACTAATGGACACACTTCTTTAAATACTTTACGACCGTCTTGACGGAAACGGTTGTTGTCGATGTCAGCATCGACTTCACTCATATTTAAGTAACCGAAGTTGTTACGAATGTTGTTTGAGAACTGAGTAAACAGGTCAATATCCAACACTTCAAAACCAGCTTTGGTTTCAGTTTCTTCAATGATCGAAGCCGTTGCAACGTCACCAAAGATGAAGTGGCAGTCACGCATACGGAAATCTGTATGACCAGATGTGATCTCAACGTTTACCAATAACACGCGACGAGCGCCTGATTTGATCGCGTCATAGGCTTGCTTGATACCAAAAGTTGCAGCTGAACATGCAACGTTCATGTCATAGGCATAACCCTGAATACCCAAAGCAGTTTGAATTTCAATTGAAACGGCTGGATATGCACGTTGAATGTTAGAGCATGACAAGATCACAACATCGATGTCTTCTGCAGTCACGCCTGCATTTTCCATCGCTTGTTTAGCCGCAGCAACACCCCATTCCGCTTGTAGCGAAATTTCATCATTTGGACGTTCATGTAGCACTGGGCGTAAACGTTTTGGATCTAAAATACCGCTTTTTTCAGCAACATAACGTGCTTTCACGCCAGACGCTTTTTCGATAAATTCTGCACTTGAACCACGGCGCGCTTCTAGCTCACCGGCTTCAATTTTTTCAGCATTGTCGCTGTTGTACTGTTCCACATAAGCATTTAAAGCTTCAACTAACTCTTCGTTAGTAATTACGTCTTCTGGATGATAAAGACCTGTACCCGTAATGCGGATGCCCATGTAAAACTCCTTTTAGAAATTACCTATATCTTAACTGATTCCGAGCTTATCCCATACTTTTTGCAAGCGGGATGGAGAAATTGGCATCTTGGTCTTCATTGGTTGAGAGAAAATAGAGATGCGTAACTCCTCAACCATGAAATACAATTCTTTAAGGCGAGTGTCATTTTTAAACTTAAATAATTTTTCCATCCATGGGTCAACTTGATCAATGGCAGAATTGTCCCTTTGTAGGTTATTTGGCAAGCGGTCTAAACGCAAGACTAATGCCTTCAAATATCTTGGAAATTCGAGCCACACATCGGAAGTTTTGCCATAAACAAAATCTGAAAGTTGCATCAAATCGAGCTGATCTTCAATGTCATCAATATTCTTTCCAAACACAGAATCATCTAAAACCAATAATTTCCGACGTATATCCTGCCATTGAATATAGGTTTCAGTTAAAACAGCTAACGCTTGTTGCCCATGGGTCAAGAAAGATTTCTTTACATTTAAAATCAGGTTTTGGTACTCCTGCATATTGACAGGTAGCTCATTTATTGCAAGCTGAAGTGTGGCATAAACTAACATTTGCTCTAGTTTTGCTTTGTCACCTAGCGGTGAATAAGCCAATGCCAAGGGTTTAGAAATCTGTTTTTTCAACTGACGAACTAAATCCCCCAACTGCATATGAACCAAACGAATGATCCCTTCGCGATGTTGTTTGACTGCTTCAAATTGGTCATTGAAGGTCTGAATCACCACACCCGATTCATCTTTGGCATCCAACTCCGCAAAGCCTTTGACTGGAACAAGCGCTTGGTATTGTTTTACCACCACACCCGTGACTTTTTGTGATGCTTCGAACACAAAATTATCAGGGAAGGTTTTAAACTCACCTTTTAACTGTTTGACTGGGCTATGAGTTTCCGTACGACAGCGTGCTTTGAGTTCATCTAGGTCACGACCTTGCTCAATCACACGGCCTTTTTCATCAATGACTTTGATTAAAGGCAGCAGATATTGCTCAACGCGCTCCCAAGAAAAGTCCTTATCTGTGATTTGCTCACCACGTAGTTGGAACGCCAAGAAACTAAAAATATGCTCGCGCAAATGCACGGCATCGACACGATCCATCAATTTACGCGCTGTATCTGGTATTGGCACCAAGTGACGGCGTTTATCCTTAGGCAATGCTTTAAGCAAGGCTTCAATCAGGTCTTGTCGCCAACCAGGTATACCCCATGACCAAATATTTTCATCCACTTGCGGCAAAGCTTGAACTGGAATTTTGACCGTTGCACCATCTTCATCATGACTTGGGTCAAAACGATAACTTGCAGCCAAACGCAGTTCACCATTTCGTAGGTAGTCTGGAAATTGCTGGGTCGTTGGACGGTCATTCATCCAAAGCGCATCATCATCGATAAATAAATGCCGTGGATTTTTCGGTTCTACCGTTGCACGCCAGTCTTCAAAACTACGACGACTTGCCACCTCTTCAGGCACTTTTGCAGCATAAAATTGGTAGATGGTTTCTTCATCCACCACCAAATCACGACGACGCAGTTTATCTTCAACACGCTCAACTTCTTCGAGTTTTAATAAATTGTGTTTTAAGAACGGCGGCGTAATACCCAAATGTCCCGTCGTCAACGCATCGCGTAGGAAAATTTCATGCGCCGCCGGATGATCCACTTTTTCATAATTAATCTGACGACGTGGCTCAATAATCAAACCAAACAAAGAAATTTGATCATAAGCATTCACCACACCAGCTTTTTTCGACCAATGCGGCTCAAAATAATGATGCTTCAATAAATCGCCTGCAGCCAACAAAATCCATTCAGGTTCAATTTTTGCCAACGTTCGAATATATACCTGAGAGGTTTCAACCATCTCAAAAGCCATGACCCAAGGTGTATTGGTTTTATGCAAGGTTGATGCAGGGAAAATACGTGCCTTTTGCTGACGCACCGCCATGAACACGTTACGTTCATCGGTTTTATTGGCAATAAATGAAAGTAAACCCGTTAATAGCGCACGGTGCAGATTTTCATAATTGGCCTTCTTTTCATTAAAGGACAGTTTTAAGCCCTGAGCCAAATCCACCAATTGCTCATGGGTTTTTTTCCACTCACGGAGGCGTAACCAACTGAGGAAATGATTGCGTGCAAATGTACGACGCTTATTTTCACTCATGTCACGGTTAGCGACTAGAGCTTCCCATAATTTGATATAGAACAAGAAATCCGAGTCAGCTTCACGGAACAAAGCATGTTTCTGATCGGCCTGCATTTGTTTATCCGCAGGACGTTCACGTGGATCTTGTACCGCTAAAGCAGCGACAATAATCAAGACTTCATTTAATACACCAAAATGCGCTCCACCCAAAATCATCCTTGCAAGACGTGGGTCGATCGGCATTTTCGCCATTTGCTGACCAATTTTGGTTAAACCACCACCCTTCGCCGGAGGAAGTCCCCCTTTTGTAAAGGGGGATTTAGGGGGATTACTTTCAATAGAATCTCCCCCAACCCCTCTTTGCGAAAGAGGGGCTTTCCCTTTCTCAACCATCGCCCCAAGCTCAATCAAAAGCTTACGACCATCATTCACCAAACGATGATCTGGCGGCTCAATAAAATCAAAGTCTTCTAATTCACCAAAGCCCAAACTTTGCATTTGCAAAATAACCGAGGCCAAGTTGGTTCGTTTAATCTCAGGCTCGGTAAATTCAGGACGACTCATAAAGTCTTCTTCTGAATACAGTCGAATACACACACCTGGTGCAATACGACCACAACGACCTTTACGCTGATTTGCTGCCGCCTGTGATACAGCCTCAATTGGTAGACGCTGTACACGTGAGCGATAGTTATAACGGGATATCCGTGCAAAGCCACTATCAATTACATAGCGAATATTTGGCACAGTTAAGGCAGTTTCTGCCACGTTGGTGGCAATAATAATCCGTCGCCCACCGCCTGATGGATTAAAGATCTTTTGCTGTTCTGACAAAGCTAATCGAGCATAGAGAGGCAAAACTTCGGTATGTCGTGGCCCAAACTTTTGCAGTGTTTCCTGTAACTCACGAATTTCTTGTTCAGTGCTGGCAAAAATCAAAATGTCGGCATGTTCAGGATGACCTTTTTCCTGCGCATCTTGAAAACATTCTTCTACAGCTGAAACCACGGCACGAGGTAAATTTTCTTCAAAATCGTCAAATTCATCATCATCACTACCGACAATGCTCAGCTCTGAAATCGGACGATAACGCAATTCTACAGGGAAGCTTCGACCTTCGACCTCAAAAATAGGTGCCCCATTAAAGTAATTCGAGAATCGATTTACGTCTAAAGTTGCTGAAGTAATAATGACTTTGAGATCTTTACGACGAGGCAAGAGCTGTTTGAGATAGCCCATGATGAAGTCGATATTCAGCGAACGTTCATGTGCTTCATCGATAATAATCGTGTCATATTTATTTAAGAATCGGTCATTAGCCAGTTCAGCCAATAAAATACCATCGGTCATTAACCGAACGATGGAATCTTGTGAACCTTGTTCATTGAAACGAACTTTAAAGGAGATCGACTCCCCCAGCTTTTCGCCCACTTCTTCTGCAATACGTTGCGAAACACTACGCGCTGCTAGTCGACGGGGTTGAGTATGGCCAATCAAACCCGTTAAACCACGACCTGCAAGCATGGCAATTTGAGGCAACTGTGTGGTTTTACCCGAACCGGTTTCACCTGCCACAATAATCACTTGATGCTTTTGAATCGCATCGATCAGTTTGTCTGCATACTGCGTAACAGGTAAGTCTTGATTTAATTTAATATTTGGGATGCGGGCAATCCGTTCGCGGACTTTCGCATTCGACTTTTCAAACAGTTCTTTATGCTGCTTTTCGTTGGCGTCTTTTCCCTTACGCAATCGATTTAAACGGTGAACATCACGAGCCATCACCATCTGATCTACATTTAAATCTTTCGCCACCAAGAATACGCCTTACAACTACATGAAACCCGATATTCTACTCGGTTTCATCGCATTTCCCAATGCAACAATTGAAAACCCGAAGTGAATTTATCTGGCGCGACTGGCGTGGTGCGGTTTAGATCTCAAATCTGAAAATAGGATGAATTCGCCATATCCCCCTTCATCCGCCTAATTGAACAAAAGAAATGCTTCGCTGATGAGCGAATCGGCATGCCTAAAGATGGATTAAATCAACAATAGAAAAATTTAAATCACTTTTTTTAAATTTTACCCTTGAATTTTAAGGGGTGTGGCTTCATGTCTGTGTAGGGCGTTTAGGGTAGTTCCTGTCATTTAATCCTCACACAACTGCGGTTAAATGAGATGAAATACTGGTCTATTGGGAAATGAGTAAATCACTATTAATTCGGATTTTCCGATATTAGTTATGTAAAAATACTATTTCAGCAATAAGAAAAATTTCTGTACCCTATTGGAAATCAAAAACAAACCTCAATCATGGAGACAATGATGAGCTTAATTAATACTGAAGTTAAACCGTTTAAAGCTACTGCATTCCAAAATGGTCAATTCATCGAAGTAACTGAAGCTGATCTTAAAGGTAAATGGTCTGTTGTATTCTTCTACCCAGCTGACTTCACTTTCGTTTGCCCAACTGAACTTGGTGACCTTGCTGACAACTATGCAGAATTCCAAAAACTAGGTGTTGAAATCTACTCAGTTTCTACTGACACTCATTTCACTCACAAAGCTTGGCACGATTCTTCAGAAGAAATCAAAAAAATCCAATACGTAATGGTTGGTGATGCGAACTGGACTCTTGCTAAAAACTTTGACGTATTAATCGAAGCTGACGGTCTTGCTGATCGTGGTACTTTCGTTATCGATCCAGAAGGTAAAATCCAAATCGTTGAAATCAACGCTGGTGGTATCGGTCGTGATGCTCAAGAACTTCTTCGTAAAGTTAAAGCAGCTCAATACGTACACGCTCACCCAGGCGAAGTTTGCCCAGCTAAATGGAAAGAAGGCGACGCAACTCTTGCTCCTTCAATCGACCTAGTTGGTAAAATCTAATCTGTATTAGATTGAACTGATTCAAAAACCACGCTTTTAGCGTGGTTTTTTTATGCCTATTATTGGCGAGTATGTACCTCTATACACCCTACGCAGTTCACACTTTATTCATACAGCTATAACGCCCTAGCACTTTCCATCTATCTATAGATATTCATCAACTTAGCACTTACACAAATATAATAAAAATGCGCCTCATACCTGATGGTTTAGACTTACATCTTTGTCGGTATTTCAGTATTTTTAACTTGAATTTTAGGTCAATTGCTTATTTCAGGAAGATGTAAGCCCATGAAAAAATATTTCGTCTCGATCAGTTTAATTTTATGTTCGTTTACGACTTTTGCTGCCGTGAACTGCGAAGGTGAAATTAAAAACCAAAGTATTCGTGAAGATATTAAAGTCAAAAAAAATTGTCAGCTTGAAGGTTTAATTGTTCATGGCAATGTTATTTTAGAAAATGGCGCTAGTGTTGAACTGCATGACAATCATATAAAAGGCAATATTGAGTCTAATAAAAATTTTACCAAGATCATTGCCAATCATAACAATATCAGTGGCAATGTCGATTTTACGACAGGGAAAAACATCCAACTCCTCAATAACCAAATTTCAGGCGACCTGAAATTAAAGAAAAATAACGGCAATATTGTGCTAAATAATAATGAAATCGCAGGTAATTTAATTTGTCTTGAAAATGCTTTTTCAATTAATGGCAGCAACAACCAAGTCAAAGGTAATAAATCAGAACAATGCCGTAGTTTTTAACTCCCCCGACACCAACAAGCGAGAATGACGCTTTTGGCATTTCTCTGAACTGGCATTATTTTTATCAAAT
Source organism: Acinetobacter sp. YH12070 (assembly GCF_013419625.1). Taxonomy (NCBI): domain Bacteria; kingdom Pseudomonadati; phylum Pseudomonadota; class Gammaproteobacteria; order Moraxellales; family Moraxellaceae; genus Acinetobacter; species Acinetobacter sp. YH12070. Next base: position 63,212 of record NZ_VOZT01000007.1, read on the forward strand.
TAGTTGATAAAGAAATGAAAAAAATGTGAGATAAAACATTATTTTTTAACAATTCTGCAATACTCCACGCCCTAAATTTGTCTTAATTTCAAATGAGATAAACCTTTAACTGCAGTATGACTATAACAACGCAATAAGGGGGTGGCTTATGACAACAACTGTTGTAACTTCTTGGAAATACAGTTCTTCTTCACGTTACTTAAAAATTTTTTATGCGAATGGTTCTGGGGATCTCTTTTATCCAGTTTCACCTTTTATTTATGATAATTTACTTCGATGTAGTGATAAAACGGCATTTGTCCACAAATATTTAGAATATGATCTACATTTTTCACGAGTAAGCTTACAGGGTTAATCCGCTACAAGTTTAGCGCTATAGCAACAGTATTTTATTAATTAAAAAATATTTTCGATCAAATCAGGGCTGAATGCCCTGATTTTTAGTTGCGCCAAGTCACCATAAAGAGCCCTGCGCCCACCTTTAATGTCGTACTGATAAAACGATCATCCGCTTCAACACGTTGGATAAATTCAGCGACCTCATTGGCATGTGACAGCACATTGTCCACGATTAACACGCCACTTTGAGCTTGTATCAATTCAGCTAAATATGGCCAATACGCGATATACGCATCACGTTCTGCATCTAATAAAATAAAGTCATAACGCTGATTTAACTGCTGTAAAAAATGCAGTGCATCGCCATGATGGAATTCGATGTATTCGGCTAAGCTTAAATTTGCCGCATGTTGTTTAGCTTGCTCGATACGCGCTGCATCAATTTCAATGGTTTCGACCCGCCCTTGTGTAGACTGTGCAGCATCTCCTAACCACAGCGTGGAATAACCTGTAGATGTTCCAATTTCCAAGATCTGTTTGGCTTGTTTTAAGCGAATTTGCATAGCCAAAAACAGTGCAGATTCAGGCTCAATATTTCGGTAACGCGCAAGTCGGTGATTTTGCGCAGCATCGTGAGCGCTAAAGTCTGCATAGAGTTGTTGCATATAGTTTTTAAAATTTGCATCCATGCTCATGATTCTGTCCTTTTACTATTTCATTCATATTTATAAATTGAAGGGCTAAATATCTGCTCAGTGGGTTTCTTGGATCAGCTTAAAACGTGGAATTACTTCACCATCAATTTCAACGGTTTCCATAAACATCTCTAAGGGTCTGACCCACATTGAATAGTCGTCATATAAGCACTGATAGACCACAACTTTTTCACGCGTTTCACTATGTGTTGCAACATGAAAGACTTGATACAACTGACCTTTATAATGCTGATAAATCCCTTGCTTGACCTGCATGCCATTTCCCTAAAAAAATTCTCAATACAATAGCGTTGACTCTAGCATTGTCTTGCTTAAAGCGCGATGAATTCGTTTATTTTTCCACTATTTAACTTGTATTTCTCGATAGTGGCCCAATATTGACTGGATTCACATCGGTATATTCTTATGATTTAGAAAGAAATTTAATCATTTGATTTGTAAAACCGATTAATTTTATAAAAACAAACCGTTTCACCTATTTAATGGTTTGTTCTATCATTCTCTCATCAAATAAATTTACTCCTTTGGAGACGTTAGCAATGTTAGATCAAAATACTTCTGCTCAATTAAAAACCTTACTTGAACGCCTTGAAGGCCCGATTGAAATCGTCGCGACTTTAAACGGCACTGACAAATCAGACAAAATTAAAGAATTGGTAACTGAAGTTGCTGCTTTATCTGATTTAGTGACAGCACGTTTTGACGGTAACAACAGCCGTGCGCCAAGCTTTGGTATTGCAAAAGCAGGTGAAAATCCACGTGTATTCTTCGCAGGTCTACCGATGGGCCACGAGTTCACGTCTTTGATTCTAGCTTTGCTACAAACTTCAGGTTATGCACCGAAAGTTTCTGACGAAGTACTGAACACCATCAAAGGTCTAGGTCTTAAAACTGACTTTGATGTGTTTGTATCTTTAAGCTGCCATAACTGTCCTGACGTAGTTCAAGCCTTGAACCTAATTGCGATCTATAACCCAGGTACAACTGCAACCATGATTGATGGTGCATTCTTCCAAGACGAAGTGGAAGAACGCAAAATCATGGCTGTACCGATGGTCTTTCAAGACGGCAACCACATCGGTCAAGGTCGTATGACCTTGGAAGAAATCATTGCCAAATTAGACACTAACTCTTCTGCAAAAGATGCTGAAAAGTTAAATGCCAAAGAAGCCTTTGATGTCCTTGTGATTGGTGGTGGCCCTGCAGGTAATACTTCTGCAATCTATGCAGCACGTAAAGGCATTAAAACCGGTATCGTGGCTGAACGCATGGGCGGTCAGGTGATGGATACGATGGACATTGAAAACTTCACGTCGATTCAAAAGACTCAAGGTCCTAAGTTTGCTGCTGAAATGGAAGCACATGTACGTGAGTACGGTGTGGACATCATGAACTTGCAACGTGTATCTGACATCAAAGGTGCAGATCAAACTGCCAATGGTCTAGTTGAAGTAACTTTAGAGAATGGTGCAAAACTTGAATCTAAAACAGTGATTCTTTCAACAGGTGCACGCTGGAGAGAAATGAACGTGCCGGGTGAACAAGAATACCGTACACGTGGTGTTGCATACTGCCCACACTGTGACGGTCCATTGTTCAAAGGCAAACGTGTTGCAGTCATCGGTGGTGGTAACTCAGGTGTAGAAGCGGCGATTGACCTTGCTGGTATTGTAGAACATGTAACACTTGTTGAGTTTGATACTAAGCTTCGTGCTGACCAAGTCCTTCAAGACAAGTTAAACAGCTTACCGAATACGACTGTAATCATGAATGCATTGTCTACAGAAGTGGTCGGTGATGGTTCACAAGTGACTGCATTGAACTACAAAGACCGTGCAACAGATGAAATCAAAACGATTGAATTGGCAGGTATCTTTGTACAAATCGGTTTGTTACCAAACACGGATTTCTTAAAAGAAACAGCAGTAGAACTTTCAAACCGCGGTGAGATCGTAATTAACGAGCGCAACGAAACCAATGTAAAAGGTGTATTTGCTGCAGGTGACTGTACAACAGTACCGTACAAACAAATCATCATTGCGACAGGTGAAGGCGCGAAAGCATCATTATCTGCTTTTGATTACATCATCCGTTCTGGTCAATAATTCAGTTTAAACAGAACAGCAAAAGCCAGTTTTCGAACTGGCTTTTTTTATGACTGAAAATTCATGTCTTGTTTCATTTATAAATTATTAATAAAACAAATATTTAACTCTATGACGCTTTTCACTTACACAATAATGAGCAAAACAAACCGTTTAAAACTTGTACAGTAGCTTATTTGCACATTAAGATAAAATAATCATCACGGATTGATGGTTGACAATAACAACAAGAATGTTGGTCAAATTCGACTAAATGGAGAAACGCAATGCACTATCAATATCACTGTGCTTGTTGCAATAAAGTATTGGCTTCAAGCGATAAAGAATGTTCCGAATGTGGCTCGCATAATATCCGTAGCCCATATGGCTTTTGGATATTTTGCATACTCAGTTGTTTGGCTGTTGCCATTCTATTTAAGAGTGTCCAAGTGTATTTGCAACAGCACGATACTGAAGCGACAACCCAACTCAACATCTTTGAAGTACTCAAGCAAGATGGTAAAAATTAAGCTTTTTTACAACAGCCAAATACAGCCCTATGAACAAGCTGGCAATGTGTAAAATTTTAGCTAAGCTGAATTTAAGCACTATTATCCAGTTGCTTTAAAGTCATTCAAAGAGATAAGTTAAAATGATGAAAGCCTGAATGATTTCAGGCTTTTTTATGCGCTAGCATCGCCCTGCTCACTTATCTTCACGAGGAAAATTCTTTAAACTATGGCAATAGCAATGAGGTTCTAGACGATGGTGCAGTTAATCAAAAAAGGCGGTTTGCGTGAACGCGCCAATCGTAGCCGATCATACAAAGGCTCTGAAAATACCGAAACCACCCTCAAACCGAACCGTTATCGTGATCATGCTGAAACTACCGATGTTGCACAAGATCCATCAAATACAGTACCATCCAAAGACCAAGATCAAACCAATCCAGAGCAATAAAATTGGAACATAAAAAAAGCCAAGTTCTAATACTTGGCTTTCGCTTTGCTGACAGCAATATATTCACTGCCCTTATAGATTGAACATTCTAATTGCGTCGAACCACAGCCAAATTGCAAAAATTAAAAATAACGCCCCTGAAACCACATCAATATAACTACCTGACCGTTGGTAGAGTGCTTTAATTTTAGGCAAAGACATAATCATCATAAACAAACTAAACACAATAAAAGTTTGAATCGGAATGATGACAGCTAGCTGTGCTTTTAGGTTACTACTGGCTGATGAACTCAACGCCAGTGAGAACACACTACTAAAATAGATCAGTGTTTTCGGATTGGCTAAATTTGTAAATAAACCTAATAAAAAATAATTTTCAGTTTTCTGCTGACTTAAGGCCTGCCCATCTTCTAAATTGGCTGTTTGATTTAAACTTTTAAGCCCACCACTAAACATCGCCCAACCCATTTTCGCCAAGAAAAATCCACCAACAGCCATTAAAACTTGTTGTATCCATGGAAATTGCTCAACCAGAACCGTAAAGCCCAATAAGGTTAAAACGACCCATACCACAATCCCGACAGATATCCCCGCAATAATTTTTAAGGTATTTGCACGGGTTGTTGATGCAGCACTTTTAGCAATTAATAATACGTCTGGACCTGGACTCAACTGCGCAACAAAATGTAGCGCGCAGATGGTGAATAACAGTGACATGCAAGCTGATTCATTTGAATTAAAACGTGAAGATTATATCGCCTGTTCAATTTTTTTGTTGGCAACACAAGGTTTATTTTTAGGCCGTATCAAAATTTACGCAAAAAAAAGCCGAATACACATTCGGCCTTTCATACTGAGTTAATTATTTTTTATTGACATCTTTCAGTTCAATTTGTTTCGCATCTGGCGTCACTTCACGAGCTTCACCATCAATAACGGATGAATCACGACCTGATTGCTGATTTTGCATATCTTGCATTTGACGCATCATATCTGCAAATGGGTTCTGACCTTGAGCACCGCCCATGCCTCCCATATCGCCCATCATGCCACCCATCATTTTTTCCATCATGGCTTGCTGACGCTTCATCATTGTTTTCATCATGACTGCTTTCATGGCATTTTGTACAGGTGGAATCAAAATAAGTAATGCCATAATATCTGAGATTAGACCCGGTAACAGCAATAAGAAACCAGCCAAAATTTTTGGTAAATTTCCAGTTAAAGCTGGATCATTACTCATTTGACCTGCTTGCATTTGCTGCATTTGAGGCATCAGACCTGATGAATATTTACGGATAATATTCATCCCTATAAAGAAGGCCGCCACGAACCAGAAAAAGACATACCACATGCTGCCGACGAGGTCGCCCACACCGATCCAGACAAACACTTCCAGGATCAAGCCTGCTAAAATCAGAAGAAATAATTTCATGAAAATTAAACAAATCTAAGTAAATTAATTTAAGGTGTTGCGTTCAACTGCTCAATCACTATCAAGCTTTTTTGACACGCTTATGTAACAATATGGGCATATTTTTATTTTTAAAGGGCAAATAGGCAAACATGTCATTAATTATCGGTATTGACCCTGGGTCGCGCTTAACTGGTTACGGCATCATCGAAAAGGATGGTTCTAAACTACGTTTTGTCGATGCTGGCACCATTCGTACCGAAACGACAGAAATGCCTGAACGCTTAAAACGTATCTTTGCTGGTATTGATCGTATCGTAAAGTTTCACGGACCTACTGAAGCCGCGGTTGAGCAAGTCTTTATGGCTCAAAACCCTGACTCTGCCTTAAAACTGGGTCAAGCACGCGGTGCTGCCATTGCCGCTTTAACCAATTTAGATTTACAAGTCGCTGAATATACAGCACGTCAAATCAAACAATCAGTGGTCGGCTATGGTGCGGCAGACAAAGAACAAGTCCAAATGATGGTTATGCGCATTCTGAACCTAAGCATCAAACCACAGCAGGATGCAGCCGATGCTTTGGCTGCCGCAATTTGTCATGCGCATGCGTCCGGGAGTATGAGTAAAATGGCAGTACTGAATGCCTTAGGCGGTATGGCTCGTGGTCGAAGCCGTGTAAGCACTCGACGTCGATAAATAAATCGTCAAATCATATAGCTCAGTAGTTCAGACTGTTTTCAAAAGCCCACTCAATCCAGTGATCAAACTTAGCGGATCATTTTAAAATTACTATAATCTAATTCATGCATTGGAATTTCTTGCTGATCGATTTTAGTCACGTCTGCTCGTAAAGGCCCCACCAGACTGTGTTTAAGTATTTTATGAATGGCGTCTTCAGTTCCAATAATCAGCGCTTCAACTTCGCCAGTCGCTAGATTTTTCACATAGCCATTTAAACCAAGTGCAATCGCTTGCTGTTCAAACCAACGACGATAACCAACACCCTGCACTTTACCTTGAATTCGCAATTTAACTGCATGCATTTAGTCTTCAACTCCTGAATGATTAACCACATGATAAACCGCTTGGACCATATCCTGTGCCTGCAAACCACGCATTCCCGACTTCGCCAACTCATCACCTGCTAACGCATGCAGGCTTACGATTTCATGCAGATGAATTTGCTGATGGAATTGTGCTTTTAAACTTGCAATCATCCCTGCAAGCACATCTCCCATACCTCCTGTTCCCATTCCTGCATTACCTGCGGTGCAAATCCAAAGTTGATCTTCGAGTATCAAGCTGCCTGCCCCTTTAAGCACCCATTGACCTTGAAATTTTTCTTTTAAATGTTGAATTGCTTGTACACGATCTGCTTCAACTTCAGCAGTAGATAGACCCAATAATTTTGCAGCTTCACCCGGATGTGGCGTTGCATAGGTGCGTGCATTTAATTTTTCAGGTGTTTCAGCTAGAAACCACAAGGCATCTGCATCCAAAACAATTTCCAAGGTTGACTGCTGAATCAATGGAAACCAAGACTGAAACTGCTGTTGTGCCCAATCGTCACGACCAAGCCCCATGCCAAAGCTAATCGCATCAACATGATCGATCAGTTGCTGAATCGTTTCTGTATTTAAAGCATTGATATCGCGTAGCATAATATTCGGTGCGCGCGCCAAAATCGCGGTGTGATGTCGTGCATCACAAACAACCGTGACCTTACCTGCACCTGCATGGAATGCAGCCTCAGCAGCCATAATCACCGCCCCACCCATTTCAGCATGTCCACCAACAACTAAAACATGGCCATAACTGCCTTTATGACCAAAGGCTTGACGCGCAGGTAAAGTGATTTTCTGCGGCGACAAATAAGCAAGTGGCTCAAGCTCTGCATCAGTCGGTATGCACGCCATCACCGAAACTTCACCTGCATATTCTTTCGCTTGACCTGTAAATAGCCCTGCTTTTAGACCCAATGCCGTAAAGGTATAATCAGCTTGAAATGCGATGGGTAAAGGCTGCCCTGTATTGGCATGTAATCCGCTTGGAATATCAATCGCAACTTTGAGTCCCATGCAAGCATTCAATCGTTGAATAATGGCTTGCCATTCACTAGAAAGTTCACGATTGAGCCCTATACCAAATAATGCGTCGATATAAACGTCATAGTCATGCTGAAAATCAAAATGTGTATAGATCTTGAGCTTGTGATCTATCGCTTCTTGTACCGCAGAATGTAAATCTTTCGATGCTCCAATTTCAGCGGCGTAAATATCGACTTGGAAGCCAGCTTGCTGTAGATATTGCGCTGTAAGATAGCCGTCGCCTGCGTTGTTACCCTGCCCACAACATACGGCAATATTTTTTAAATTTTGCTGCTTTAACATTGGAATGAGTTGCTGAGCAATCGACCATGCGACCTGCTGCATCAGACCATAACTGCTATTGTGCTGAGCAAACCAACGCTGCTCCCAAGCTTGAATACTTTGGCTAAGATAAACAGGGCTATGGTAAACTTGCAGACGCATTGTTTTTCCTTGTTATGATTATGGCCGCTTCAACTCCTGCACAAAAAATTCCTGTCGATCAATATGATCCAGAAACCCTAAAAGCATGGATTAAAGCGCAAGCCTTAAATTTAGGTTTTTCTGATTGTGTCATCGCAAAGCCAGATGCTCAAGAGGAACTCCCTCGTTTTAAAGAATATTTAGAACGTGGTTATCATGGCGATATGAAATTCCTAGAGGAAAACCTTGAAAAACGTGCCAATCCTGCACTTTTAGTCCCCGGCACACGCAGTATTATCTGTGTCCGCATGGACTATTTGGTCGAAACCCCAAAACCACGTTATGTTCCTGATGAGCCAAATGCAGCCATCATTGCACGCTATGCACGAGGTCGTGACTACCATAAAGTCATGCGCGGACGTTTAAAAACTTTGTCGAATATTATCCGTGAAAAAATCGGAGATTTTGAATCTAGACCCTTTGCCGACTCTGCCCCAGTGTTTGAAAAATCCTTAGCTGAAAATGCAGGCATGGGCTGGACAGGCAAACACACCTTACTGATCCATAAAAAATCAGGCTCATTTTTTGTAATAGGTGAGCTGTTTACATCACTCGATTTACCCTTTGACTCACCCGCAACCAAACATTGTGGTTCATGCACCGCCTGTATTGATATCTGTCCAACACAGGCCATCGTTGAACCATATATGTTAGATGCACGTAAATGCATTGCCTACTTAACCATCGAATACAAAGGCATCATTCCTGAAGAATTACGTCGTGGCATTGGCAACCGTGTGTTCGGCTGTGATGACTGTCAGCTCATCTGTCCATGGAATAGTTTTGCGCATAAAACTCAAATTGAGGACTTTTATCCACGTCATGGTCTCGATCAAGTGAGTTTATTAGATCTTTGGCAATGGGATGAAGCCACCTTTTTAAGCTGTACTGAAGGAAGTCCTATCCGACGAACAGGCTATCAAAGCTTTATGCGAAATATCGCCATTGGCTTAGGCAACGCGCCCTACAGTTTAAATATTGTGCAATCATTAAAAAATTCTCGCGAAAAACATGACGCGATTGTGCAAGTTCATATTGATTGGGCAATTGCAGAACAAAACTCAAAGATGCTTTAATGGATTTGATTCTATATTTTCCAGATCCTTACAAAGTTTTCTTTTAAGCTAAAACTTAGTAACGCAATCAAAGAAAATTAATTTTTTAGTTCAAAATAAACATTGCTGCGATTGTGCTGTCATTTAACACAACTTTGTAAGCATCTTAAATATCAAAAGTTCTTTAAAAAAGCCATTTCAATGCACTTTAGCTAAATTTCAATGTTACAAAATAGTCTTGGAAGTCTGCAAATTTTACGTATGATGATCTGCATTAGGCAGAAAATATGGATTATTTATGAGCTACCGAAATGACTGGACACATCCAGAAATACAAGAGTTGTATCAACAACCATTGATGGATTTATTATTCCAAGCACAGACCATTCACCGTGAATATTTCCAAGCCAATCATATTCAAGTCAGCACCTTACTTTCGATTAAAACCGGTAAGTGCCCTGAAGACTGTAAATATTGCTCTCAGTCTGCACATTATGACTCTGGATTAGAAGCTGAAAAACGTCTGGCTGTGGAAAAAGTCATCAATGAAGCGAAAGCTGCGCTTGCTTCAGGTTCTTCGCGTTTTTGTATGGGCGCTGCATGGCGCAATCCACATGAACGGGACATGCCCTATGTGCTAGAAATGGTTCGTGAAGTCAAAGCGCTTGGACTTGAAACCTGTATGACCCTTGGCATGCTGAATCAATCTCAGGCAGAGCGCTTACATGAGGCGGGCTTAGATTATTACAACCATAACCTCGATACTTCTCGTGAGTATTATCCCAATGTCATTAGCACACGTAGCTATGATGACCGTTTAACGACGCTAGACTATGTTCGCCAATCTGGAATGAAAATCTGTAGCGGCGGAATTGTGGGCTTAGGTGAAAGCCGTGATGACCGTATCGCCTTTTTGATGGAGTTGGCAACGCTGCCGATTCATCCTGAATCCGTGCCGATTAATCTCCTTGTCCCTATTCAAGGTACCCCACTTGCAGAGGTTGAGAAACTTGATGTGATCGAATGGATTCGCACCATTGCAGTCGCACGGATCATTATGCCAAAAAGCTATATTCGACTCTCTGCAGGTCGTGAATCCCTGAGTGATTCAGAACAAGCTTTGGCATTTATGGCAGGTGCAAATTCACTCTTTTCCGGTGAAAAACTGCTGACCACGCCAAATGCAGGCGAAGGCAAAGATCAGCTTTTATTTAGCAAACTCGGTTTAATCGCGGAACAGCCCAAACCAAATGCTGCACAGCTTTCAACTGATGCCATGCAAATGGCTTAAAATCTAAGCCCCGAAGTTCGGGGCTTAGTTCAATTGAATGATCAGTGATAGGTATCAAAGTGCAATGCAAGAGATGGTGCGAACAAATGAAATGGCTAAATCACCATGAGTAGGGAAAATATATCGTTTACTTCGCAAAGTTATGTGCTGTTATTAAAATTCCATAGCCTGCATTTAAATAATCCCCTTCACGAATAATGTCTTGACCATTAGCATGTTGAACCACCAATTGCTGCTGAATCGCATCATAATGAAAAGATTCAAAGCAATCCTGATGTTGTAATAACCATGCAATGGTATCTGCCATATTGGCATCGACGGTATAACGCTCGGCTTGAAAATCTTTACTCATATCTGCATAAAAACTGTGAATGTATTTCTATTTTAATGATTTCAATATTGACCGGCATTAAAAAAGTGAGCTTTCGCTCACTTTTTTTTCGGCTTAGACTCTGCATTACTTTGTCACACCGCACTTACGACATTCCTTGTGCGAACCGATTTCTTCCATTTGCTCGTATTCGTAAATATGCATGCAAAATAGTTTTCTGAATAATTGAAGCATGTTGTTAAAACTCCCGTTTATTTATTAATGTGCTTCTGAATATTTCGTCCTGAAATATTATGAACATGCCTAAACACGCCATAGCTAATTTATTAGCATATTTTTCCAATGAGTCAAATATCTTTACTTTAAAATGACACAATTTCGGATAATCGGTTATTTTTAAGCCTTCCTTATATTCACCTGAGTTATAAGGATTTTTATTAATATCAACATCACAGATATAGATTAATTTTCAGCAAATTTCGCACAAAAAAACTCCCCCTTAGGAGAGTTTTTTCAAATAGATGATCACATGAGTAACGTTATTCACAAGCCCAGATTTAAACGTTCTGACTGGCAAACTTCGCACGTGCAGCATGCAATTTTTTATAGCTATCAATCAGACGTAAATGACGATCTAAACCTTCAAGTTGCATATTGGTTTCAGTTAAACCGTAGAAGCGAAGACTGCCATCCATTGAACCAATCACTGCATCCATACGTTCGTCACCAAACATACGACGGAAATTATGTTCATAGTCATTGAGATCTAAGTCATCGTCCAATTCAACTTCTAAAACCACATTCATGCATTGATAGAACAAACCACGTTCAACTGTATTAGTGTTGTACTGAAGGAAGGTTTCGACCAACTCTTTTGCTTCTTCAAATTCTTGTAAGGCAATATAGATCAGTAGTTTGAGCTCAAGAACCGTTAATTGGCCCCATACGGTATTGTCATCAAACTCAATCCCGATGAGCGTCACAATATCCGTGTAATCATCCACCTCAAGCTCTTCTAAGCGCTCAACCAGTGACACTAACTCGTCTTCATCTAGGCGATGAATGTTTAAAATATCTTCACGGAAGTCCAAAGCTTTGTTGGTGTTATCCCAAACCAAGTCTTCAACCAAATACACTTCAGAATAACCCGGAACCAAAATACGACATGCCGTAGCACCTAGATGCTGGTAGACCGCCATATACACTTCTTTGCCCATGTCTTCTAGAATCGCAAACATCGCTGCAGCTTCTTCTGCATTGGCATTTTCACCTTCTGCAGTGAAATCCCACTCTACAAAATCATAGTCTGATTGTGCGCTAAAGAATTTCCAAGACACCAAACCACTTGAATCAATAAAGTGTTCTACAAAGTTATTTGGCTCAGTGACTGCATTCGAGCTAAACGTTGGTTTTGGTAGATCGTTTAGACCTTCAAAGCTTCGGCCTTGTAGAAGCTCGGTTAAGCTACGCTCTAAAGCCACTTCGAGTTTAGGGTGCGCACCAAAAGATGCAAAAACCCCACCAGTACGTGGGTTCATTAAGGTTACACACATCACAGGGTACTGACCACCAAGTGAAGCATCTTTTACCAATACAGGAAAACCTTGTTCTTCTAAGCCCTGAATACCCGCAACAATACTTGGATATTTGGCTAAAACCTCTTCTGGTACATCTGGTAGAGCCAATTCACCTTCTAAAATCTCACGTTTGACCGCACGCTCAAAGATTTCCGATAAACATTGCACTTGAGCCTCAGCCAAGGTATTCCCTGCACTCATCCCGTTTGACAAGTATAAATTTTCAATCAAGTTTGATGGGAAATACACTGTTTCACCGTCGGACTGACGGACAAATGGAAGAGAGCAAATACCGCGTGCTATATTTCCTGAATTGGTGTCATATAGATGTGTACCTAATAACTCATTTTCTGGGTTATAAATTTCACGTGTGTAGTCATCCAAAATTTCGACAGGTAACTCGCCTTCTGGGCCGGGTTGGAACCATTTTTCATCTGGGTAATGCACAAAGTCAGCATTGGCAATCTCTTCACCCCAGAACTGGTCGTTATAGAAGAAGTTGCAATTGAGACGTTCAATAAATTCACCCAAAGCCGAAGCTAATGCGCTTTCTTTGGTTGAGCCTTTACCATTGGTAAAACACATGGGCGATTGTGCATCACGAATATGTAGAGACCAAACATTCGGTACGATATTACGCCATGATGCAATTTCAATCTTCATGCCTAAACCAGCCAAAATACCTGACATATTGGCAATGGTTTCTTCTAGTGGCAGATCTTTACCCGGTATAAACGTGGTACTTTCTGACGCTAAATTTGGCATAAGTAAAGCTTGTGCATCTGCATCAATGCTTTCTACTTCTTCAATGACAAACTCAGGACCAGTCTGAATCACTTTTTTAACCGTACAGCGGTCAATTGAACGCAAAATGCCTTGACGGTCCTTTTCAGAAATATCCGTAGGAAGTTCAACTTGGATTTTGAAAATTTGCTTATAGCGGTTTTCAGGATCAACAATATTGTTTTGTGATAAGCGAATATTGTCTGTCGGAATGTCTCGCGCTGCACAATATACTTTTACAAAATACGCTGCACATAATGCTGATGACGCTAAAAAGTAGTCGAATGGTCCGGGAGCAGAGCCATCGCCTTTATAGCGAATAGGTTGGTCGGCAATTACCGTGAAGTCATCAAATTTGGCTTCTTGTCGAAGGTTATCGAGATAATTAACCTTAATTTCCATGTGGGCACCTAAATATTCTTATGTGTCAGTGCAACACATAAAAATGAAAACATAAGCCGAGTAACTGTAGGACATTGACTTAAAAATGTGAGGCCAGTACCAATCTAAGCGCTGTTGGGCACGGTACTGACAAGAATGGGCATTATTATAAGGTTATTTTGACTGTTTGATAACTTTTGTCGTGATTTACATCACGATAGGATTCGACACTTTGTGCATTTTGGTCGAATCCAAGCTCAACTGCTGCAACTACAGCCAATTTGTTGTGTTAGTGTGCAGCCGTGAAGAAAAAGGCTTGTCTTTTAAAAAAATCTTCGCTAGTATGCTTTGCGTCTGAACTTGTTGATAAATAACACATTCAGAATATAGGGCCTATAGCTCAGTTGGTTAGAGCAGCGGACTCATAATCCGTTGGTCCACAGTTCAAGTCTGTGTGGGCCCACCATATAAAACAACCCCTTACGTGCATTAATCGTGAGGGGTTTTTTAATATTAAAAGCTAAATAAAGTCTGTCTAAACTTTTAAAAGATGTGACAGATAACAGATAGATACGTACAAAACTTCAATTCAGCTTGAGTAAGCCACAATTGGGTAATACGAGAAATAGGTTATAAAGAAATACATTCAAGAAAAATTTAAAAGCTTAAGTTCTAGATACCCTTAACTAAAGTCACGATTTGTTATACTTAAAAGATATTACTTTATTCATTATAATCAAATGTTTTTTGATTCATGACTTTTAGAAATACTATATATTTCACACTTTAAAAGCACAAAAATTAAGACTCAATCTGTTCAGGCTTTCTTAAGTCCAAATAAAACTCAACAATTGACCAAATAACAATCAAAGCAAACATAGCAACAGCGAATAACACAGCAGTTAAATAAATCATGCTTGAGTTCTCCGTTAGAAAACGAGTTAAGACCAACAGGTTAAAATTTTCAACCTACGACAAAAGTCTAATAAGAATTTCTGACGGTGCCTAGCCATATTTAGCAAATTTTTAAGAGTATTTTTATCTATGATGATAGCTTTGCTATATAAAATTTAACCGATTTATTGCTAAAAAGTATCAGTCTTCAATCATCCCTTCTTATTCCGATTTGAAATATCTGCACAATTCAGATCAAAGCTCACTTAAATCCTCTTGACTCATGATCCAAACAAGCAGAAATTACACCTTTTTAAAATCACCGTATCACCGACTATGTTGAAAAAGTTTATTGGCGAATCTGCATTTAAATTGGCAGGCTGGAAATACCACGTAGAACCTGATGTTTTAGAAAATAAACAAGTGATCGTCGGCTTTGAACACACCTCAATGATGGATGCTGTTCTTTCACTGGCCCTTTGCCAAATTTACGACATTAAAATTCACACGCTGATTAAAAAAGAACTCTTTAAAGGTCCATTTAAACCTGTACTTGAAGCGATTGGCGGTATTCCTGTAGACCGTAAAGCCAATAAAGACATCGTGACTCAAATGGTTGAGCATTTTGAAGCCAATGAAAAATTTAATTTAGTCATTGCTCCAGAAGCGACCCGTGCAGAACGTGGTGAAGCACGAAAACCGATTCGTACAGGCTTTTGGTATATCGCTAAAGCAGCAGGTGTGCCGATTGTATTAATGTATGCCAACTCAAAAACCAAACAAGGCGGTATTTTCGGTAAGATTTACCCGACTGACCTCGATCACGATTTAGCTTTAATTAAGCAGCTCTATAAAGATAAAGTAGGTTTAGACATCGTGATCCCAGAACCTAAAAATAAAGACTAAGTGCCATTCACGTTTTTTTAAGATATACGTACTTAAAGATATAAATGTATCGTGCTCCATGCATTGTACATTTATATCTTCCTTTTATAACAAGATCACCTCGCTCCTTTCAGCCCAATTCTCATCATAAGAAAAATTACAGTACGAGCGTTTAGACATTTCGCATTATTTTCTCAAATTTGGATATTTTTTTTTCAACTACTCAATTCCTGAAATCCAGTACTTTCACACAAAAAAGCCATTATGGTAGAATTTGCTCAATTTGATAGGCATAAGGCCAATCTACAAGGAGCATATTTCGCATGGCGGGTCATTCCAAGTGGGCTAATACTAAGCATCGTAAAGCAAAACAAGATGCGAGCCGCGCTAAAGTATTCACAAAATTTATCCGTGAAATCGTGACAGCTGCACGTTTAGGCGGCGGTGATGTAGCGTCTAACCCACGTTTACGTGCTGTTGTTGAAAAAGCATTAGTTGCAAACATGACACGTGACACCATTAATCGTGCGATCCAACGTGGTGTGGGCGGTGAAGAAAATACCGATCTAAAAGAAGTAACCTACGAAGGATATGGCGTTGGTGGTGTTGCAGTCATCATTGAAACAATGACGGATAACTTGAACCGCACTGTTCCTGACGTTCGTCATTGCTTCTCGAAAACTGATGGTAATTTAGGTACTGCTGGTTCAGTAGCTTATATGTTTACCAAACGTGGTGAGATTACTTTTGAAGATGTTTCTTTAGAAGATCAAATCATGGACATCGCTTTAGAAGCTGGTGCTGAAGATATTGAAGTAGATGAAGATGAAATTCTAGTTATCACCACACCTGAAACTTTCGGTGAGGTTCAGGATGCACTTGCAGCAGCAGGTTTAAAATCTGATAACGCCGAAGTGGTCATGAACCCTTCAACTAAAGCGTTAATTTCAGATATCGAACAAGCGAAAAAAATCATCAAAATGATTGATATGTTTGAAGATCTAGACGACGTTCAAAACGTGTATACCAACGTTGAATTTACAGATGAAGTGATGGCTGAATTAGAAGCTCTATAATTCAATCGAGTGAAGTATAAAACGCACCCTTCGGTGCGTTTTTTATTGCCTAGCTTTCAACTGTTTGAGTTTATATATGAGGGCTGCATTTAAACCTTATTTAATAAGCCATTACAGTTAAAAACATTATATTGTTTAATTACAAAGCTCGAATGTAATGCGACCACATGTTCAATTTTACCAATGCGTTTGAGTAAAATTTCACTATAGTTTTCCATATCTCGTGCAACGACTTCCACAATAAAATCGGCAGACTGCCCTGTCACTAAAAATGCATTGATGACTTCCGGAATACTTTCAAGTTCTTCTAAAAATTTAGCAAAAGTATCTGTATCATGTTTGCTTAAGGACACCTGTAGCAGCACATGCAAACTAAAGCCCAATTTTTGATAATTAATTTCACGTTTCAGACCACTGATAATATTGTGATCAATCAATTGTTTGATCCGACGATGAACTGAACTGACCGATAAATTCACCCGCTCTGACAGTTCATTTAAATTGACATCTTCATGGGTCAAAATTTCTAAAATTTGTTTATCAAAACGGTCTAGTTCCATCAGTCTACTCCAGCCATTTTTGAAAACAGTGCTGATGATCCAGATTCATCAAACACCTGTTGTCATTTTCAATGTTATTTTAAGTTTTAAAATCAGCATTTATGTGCAAGTTTTCTCATGTATAGCATGATTTATTAAAAATAATAAAGCTCATATGCATTATGAACATAATAATTTGCATATATATCGTGTTTAAATGAATGTTTTTTCATCAAAGTTTAGTTTTTATATTCTAAATAACGTCTTTAGACAACCTACCAATAAAGCTTCAAAATGCATTCCATTGATCTGAATAAATCAATTTCAGATAAAAGGGAAAGATATTTTATTTATATTTTTCAATTTTTTATTTTTACTTTATTTTTCAATGTGCGCTCTATGTCACATTTCTTTTTTTTCACTTATTTACTTGGTTTGGTAATTACATTAAAAAATAGCGGCGGTTCATAAATATACAAAAAAATAAAAACGGAAGAATAAACATGGCAATTAAATCACTGAGTTCACTCAGCTCAAAATTAAGTTCTGTACTAAGTCCTTCCCTACAGCTGAGTACAATTAGCAGCACGGTCAGTAACCTACTTAGCCCGCTTAAACCTACAACCAATATCACGGATACGCTGACAGGATTATTGGGTAATTTAGGTGGCACAAAATCTTTTGATTTTAGCCCACTGACTAAATCGCTTCCGCAAGTGATTAGCACGATTCAAAGTCTTACATCCAATAACGGTTCAAATTCGGATGCACTCAAGACTTTGATGACAACACTGCAACCGCTCCTACAAAATTTAGGTGGCAACGCTGGCTCAACAGAGATGAATCAGTTGGTTCAATCCTTACCTACCATTGTCAACAGCTTGCAAAGTTTACTGAGTAGCACCAATAATCAAGGTAATCTTCCTGACAATATCAGCAGCGCTCTAAATGCCATCAAACCATTGCTTGCTATGCTTGGAAGCGCAACTGGGTCAACGGATTCAACGCAAATTATCAATACACTCAGCCAAGTTTTAGAATATGCGCAACCCATTATTCAGATGATTGGGAGCTCGTCTTCTGGAAACATTGACTTTGGGCAAATTGCACAAGGTGCAACGAGTGCCCTCCTACCTTTATTAGCTTCAATCAATAAAGACAACTCATCTATTGATATGGAACAATTGAGTCATGCTTTACCAACAGTGATTGGAAGTGTGACCAATCTAGTGACCGCCATTTCATCAGCCAACCAAGGCAATATCCCTGAGACCATTTCAGGGGTAATCAAAGGACTTAATCCGCTTCTAGATTTACTGGCAAAAAGCGATGTCATCGATACGGATCAGGCTCAAACCGTCAAAGCGATTTATGATGTATTAAATAGCGTGAGCACCATTTTGGATGTGGTCAACAATCCATCCTTACTGACGCTTTCAACTGATTTAAATCAAGTGATTGATTCATTGAAACCAGTCATTGCACTGATGGACAGCAATGGTGAAGCGACTCAGTTCCTCGATCAACTGACCATTCCAAATCTTGGCGATTTACTTGGCAATCTTGCTCCTGAAAAAATTGATCTGGGTTCTATCTCGGATCAGTTCAACCAATTGACTGAAAACCTCACGGGGCAAATACCAAATATTAATGACCTATTGGAAAATTTAGGTTCTGCTCAAGGTGATTTTGATATCTCCACCATCATCCCAAGTATTAAAGATGCTATAGGAAATATCTTTTACCCGGTTATGCCGCTGAATACTTTACAAGCTGATAGTATCAGTCCAGTGTTGAATATTATGGATATTCAACAACAAAGCTATATTTAAGGATTGAAAGTCTTATAAAAAAAAGCGCGCCATTAGGCGCGCTTTTTTAAAGTAGCATGACGCAAAGTTTTCATTTAAAGGGCTTATACACCACGCCAATCTACCCGTGCATTCCGTTCTGTTTGGTATATACGTTGTACATATTGACCTAAAGGCAAATCGCTCAAATAGGCTTTGTAAGCTTTAAACTCTTCTGACAAAGTTTCACCATGCTCTTTTTCCCACGGCGTTCCGACAATCTCTAATATCGGCGCCAACATTGAACACACCGCTATATCAGCCAAACCTAATCGGTCGCCTACAAAATAACGCCCACCTTGTTCAATCAGACGTTGATTTAAATCAATCACAATTTCATCCAATCGTTCACGAGATGCCGCAACCTTATCCGTATCTAATTGATAACCTTTAGAAACCAGTGCCTTTATAATGGGCTTTGAATATTTCTCAAACTGACGTAAATAGCCTTTTTCACCAATTAAAATATCAAGTGATTCTTCACTTTCATTTAATACATGTGCCAACCCCCAACGGCGCACATGTTGGCCTAACTCAATGGAGAGTTCATTAATTTCTAAAGCGTCTTCACGCAGTTTGACATCTGGACGGATCAGACTATGTTCGGGGTAGGTCGCATCCAAGTAAAAGGCGATTTGAGTTGAATCTGCAACCCAATGATCTTGATCACGTAAAATCGGTAATTTGTTTTGCCCTGTTTTAAGCTGTGCAAATGCACGATGCACACCCGGCATTAAATTATGAGCCACATAATCCAACTCTTTGTGATCGAGTAACCAGCGCGCCTTTTCACAAAAATGTGAGAGTGGAAACTGGTAGAGAGTTCGCATAAATGCTCCAAGTTTTTGTTGTAACTGTGGTTTATAAAACCCAGTAATTTTATAGGGATACTTTAGTCACTGTGTTATTGAAACACAATGTCATTTTTGCACCTATTCTGCATCCGTAGTGCAACTTAAGCTTTATTCAGACGTGAATTCATCTCGATCTCAGCGCGATTCAATAAGATATACATTCTCCTGCCCATATCACCTGACTTTATTATGGCTTTCATGTAAAATCATCCACAATTTTTTTATAATACTTTGTGAGTTATTTCATGGGTTTTAACTGTGGTATTGTCGGCCTGCCGAACGTTGGTAAATCAACGCTTTTCAACGCATTAACCAAAGCTGCGATTGCTGCTGAAAACTTCCCATTCTGTACAATTGAGCCAAATACTGGGATCGTACCTGTACCTGACCCACGTATGGATAAACTTGCTGAAATTGTAAACCCACAACGTGTTGTCCCAACCACGATGGAATTTGTGGATATCGCAGGTCTTGTTGCTGGTGCATCTAAAGGTGAAGGGCTTGGTAACCAATTCTTAGCTAACATTCGTGAAACGGATGCTATTGCACATGTTGTACGTTGTTTTGAAGACGAGAATGTCATTCACGTAAATGGCAAAATTGATCCACTTGACGATATCGCAACAATCAACACTGAACTTGCACTTGCTGACTTAGAAGCTGTTTCTAAAGCAATTACACGTCTAGCAAAATCTGCAAAAGGTGGCGATAAAGAAGCGATTGCGACCAAAGCTGTTTTAGACAAAATCTTACCTTTACTGGATGAAGGTAAACCTGCGCGTGCAGCTGACCTTGATGAAGATGAACGTAAATTGGTGCGTGGTTATGGCTTCTTAACCCTTAAACCAACCATGTATATTGCCAACGTTGCAGAAGATGGTTTCGAAAATAACCCTCACTTAGAAGCAGTGCAAAAATTAGCTGCTGAAGAAAATGCAATTGTGGTTCCACTTTGCAACCAAATCGAAGCAGAAATTTCATTACTTGAAGACGAAGACCGTGCGGAATTCCTTGAAGCTTTAAGCATGGAAGAACCTGGTCTAAACGTGGTTATTCGTGCAGGTTATGGCTTACTCGGCCTTCAAACTTACTTCACAGCTGGTGTACAAGAAGTTCGTGCTTGGACAGTAAAAATTGGTGCAACTGCACCTCAAGCTGCTGGTGTGATTCATACTGACTTCGAAAAAGGCTTCATTCGTGCTGAATGTGTTGCCTACAACGACTTCGTTCAATACAACGGTGAAGCTGGCGCTAAAGAAGCAGGTAAATGGCGTTTAGAAGGTAAAACATACATCGTTCAAGATGGCGATGTTTTACACTTCCGTTTTAACGTATAAGACAGTACTCATAAGAAGCCAGCTATTTGCTGGCTTTTTTAATTTCAGGCAAAAGCTCAAGCCAAAAAAATAAGCATATTTAAAAACTTAAAACCTGCTTAAAAACAAAATTATATCGACACGAATACATGATTTGGTTGCTGAGTCACCACAGTGCAACGACTTAAATCTCTACCGTTCTGCTATAAATTTACTCATAGGCGCTAATGCCTATTTTCATAGAACAATAGCAATGAAAAAAATCAGCACAATTCTAACAGCAGGTATCTTTACAATGCTTAGTGCAACTGCGTTTGCATGTCCACAAGGCACTACACTTACAGGTGGCACAGGTGCAAACCATAAAAGTGGTACTTGTGTTTCCATTGCTAAAGATGCAAAACATCAGGAACATACTGCTACACATGCAGCACAAGTTGCAAAGCATGATGCAAAAGTCGCTCGACACGATGCAAAACAAGCCAGCCAATTGGCTCAGAGTAAAGTGAAACATAATCAAAAATTAGCAAAACATGATGCAGCTCAAGCACAGCATCTTGCAACACAAGCAAAATCAGAAGCTAAAACTTCAGCCCATGCTGCCAAAGCTGCAAATACTGACGCAAAAGCAAAAATCGCTGCACAAAAGGTGGCAGCGGAACAACATAAAGTTGCTGTGAAATCCTAAACAGTTGAGAATTAACACATCGCAAAAAAGCCGGAATTATCCGGCTTTTTTATTCAAATCATTTATGGGTGAGCAATATGTAATGCTTTTGCATCCATCTCTGCACGCTGTCTTCTTGCTTCTGTCAGCATGCGTTGTTCAAGCTCTTTACGAAAGCCTAGTAGAAATACAAACTCAGCTAGGACAAATAAAGGCCCTATTGCCAAGCCAATGACATCATCCATAAACGCAGGCTTTTTCTTTTCATAATAATGACCGATAAATTGGATGATCCAACCCACCACAAAGATCCCCACACTCCAGATCAACCATGACATGAGGCTCATCTTTGCGATCATCAAGGCTAAGGGATACGTAACCGCAAACACCAAAAGCATAATCAAACCGAAAATTTTATCTAAACTCAGGTAATAGATTACACTGGCAATAATCAACAACAATGCAAGGGTCAGTTCAAAACCTGAAATCATTAGCCCTGCTCGTGCGGTTAGACACATAATCGAAAATACAATAAGCGGAATACCCACAAAATGCGTCAGCACATTTTTTCGATCTAAATGATATGCTGCATATTGGCTTAACAGTCTTTCAAGTTTGCTCATTAACTTACTCCTTGTTCATTCACTCATTTCACTATATAAAAAATGCATCAATAAAGTTGTCATCTAATAGACAAGTTGGACCATAAAATAAGGATATGCTGTGCTGGACGCTCAATATGTGCATCAACTCAATAAAAATGTGTGGTATTCAGGCTTAAATCTTTCCTTCCAAGACTTTATCTGCCGCCATGCCCTGACTTTAACTTTCGAAAAATACGCACGTGTTTTTTTATCAGGACAGCGTTTTAATGGTATGTATGCAGTCTTAGATGGCGCAGTTCGCTTAGGCTATATTGATATTCATGGCAAAGAAGCGATTGCCGCCATTGCTGAGCCAATTATGTGGTTTGGCGAAATATCCTTGGTTGACCAATTACCACGCTCTCACGATGCCATCTGTATCAAAAAATCCACCTTATTACACTTACCGGCTCAAGCAATTCAGCAATTATTACAACAACACCCTGAGTTTTGGTTTCATATTGCCCAGCTCACCAGTCAAAAACTTCGCTATGCCTTTATGGAACTCATTGCCTTACAAACGCAAAGTTTAAGTCAACGTCTCGCACAGCGTCTGCTGTTTATTTTAAATGGATATGGAAATCATTTGGAAATTGAGCAACACACCATACACATCTCACAGGAACAACTTGCGCAACTGATGAATTGCTCAAGACAATCAGTCAATCAGGAGCTTCAGCAGTTGGAAAAAATGCAGGTGCTTCGTGTTGCGTTTAAACAAATTGAAATTTTAGATCTAGCGGAGTTACATCAGATTGCTCATGCACTTCCTGTGCATGATGTCTGACATTTGTGATTTAAATAAGTGCATTTAATTGCACCAGAATGATTCTTTATAGTTATTTTGCTTTTATTTGTAGCACTTCGCTTTATTGAGTTTTGATCAAGACAATAATTTGCAAACATTTACACTGTCAAAACCATTTGTACATGCTGCAACTTCTTGAGTTGATGCTTCTGATTTGTCTTCAGTCGCTGCTTGTGCATTGAGCGCTGTAGTCAAAACAGCCAAAACCGATAACATCATTAATGTTTTTTTCATCTTAATCACCTTTTCAACGTCTTTAATTTAATTTACATACTTCATCTTATACGCAGTTATTTTTACACAATTTATCAAATAATGATAATTTTAATTTTTTATTACATTATTCATACTTTATATTATTAATATTTTAAAGATATTAATTAAAGAGAAAGTCAGACGACTAGCGTTCTATAATGGGGAGTTTTTAACAATAAATTTTTCTCAAAAGATATTTTTACAATTCATTATCAATGCTTTATCTATTTAAATTCAAAAAATAAACATGTAAATTTGAAACTAAGCTCAACACAAAGACAGCAGTCTGATTTATTTTTTATATGAAATAGCAATGTTTTTAGGAGAATTTTCCAATCCTCTATTATAGATTTATTCTTGTTTTTTGATATTTTCCAAAAAAAAGCAGTGAAAATTCACTGCTTTGATCGAGTTAAACGCCTACTTTTTTCGGATCGGTATTTCCGAGTTCAGGGTTTTCAATCGCACCTTTGCATTGATTTTTATCACGCTCATAATCTGCTTGCTTTTGTGCAACAGTCGAACTCTGATCAATACTTTCACGTGCCCAAATTTCCAGACTTGTCAAAGCCTTACGACACAGTGCATATTTACCTTCAGTCACAGAATCGGTCATTTTGACATTGATACGCCATTCGGTACTCAATTTACGTGCTGGAACACGGACTTTCTCTTCCATCTGATCGACTTGCTTTGCATAAACAATCGGATCGGCTTCATTGATAAACGCCCAAGCTTTGGCAGCATACTCCGTTGCATCATTGGTTAATTTGGGTGCTGCTTTAATTTCGACTTGAGCTTGTTCAGCTCCATCATTACCACAGGCCTGCAACAACACCGTGCTGCTCAATAATGAAACAATCAGTATCCCACGCATCTTTAACCTCTGCATATCCGGCTCATTTCAGCAAACATATTCGGCAATATGCTAGTGAATTCGCGTACAATACTCAATCATCATTTGACCTGTTGTTCAACTCTTTCAAAGGTGTGTCGTGTCTGAGCACAAACTTCCTACAGTTCAGCCTGCGGGTTTTTGGCAAGGTGCTAAAGATAGTCAAGCCATTATCTTTACCTATCTTCCTGTTTCTTTTGCATTTGGGGTTTCTGCGACTCAATTTGGTTTCACTGCGTGGGAAGCCTTATTTTTATCTTGCTCTATGTATGCAGGTGCCAGTCAGTTTCTCGTCGTTGCTTTACTGGGAAGTGGAACATCCATTTGGATGACTGCACTCACTGTGATTGCTCTCGATATACGCCATTTGCTCTACGGTCCTGCTTTACAAAACCTGATTCAAGACCGACTCAATTTAAAGAAAACGGCAGTTTGGGCTTGGGGTTTAACCGACGAAGTTTTTGCATCAGGTATGATTAAACTGTCGCAACGTCGTCAAGAATGGTCAGAATCTTGGATGTTAGGACTCAGCTTATTTAGTTGGCTGTCATGGGCAACAGGCTCATTTTTAGGCGGTTTATTTGCCGATCAAGTCAGCAACCTTCCACAATTTTTACAAGCCGCACTCGACTTCCTGCTGCCTGCATTGTTTTTAAGCTTTTTACTTGCCGCATTTGAGAAAAAACATACATTTGTGGTCACGGTTACAATTATTGTTTCTGCGATTGCCTGCTACTTTATCGACTTGTCTGCTGCGATTTTTATCGGTATTTCTTCTGGTATTTTTGCCGGTTTATTCAAACATTATGTCTTAAAAAAACCTGATCCTGAACATATGGGTGAAGCATCATGAATCTAGAAATTATCCTGGTCGGGATCTTGGTCGGGATTGCGAATTTTGCATCACGGTTTGGGCCATTCTTTGTAATTCAGAAATTTCAGCAAGGTTCACAGCAGCGTGGTTCTTTATGGCTAAAAATCGCTTTGGGCTCGATTGGTATTGCCGCAATTAGTTCAATGTTGGTGGTTGCAACCTTACCGCCGCTGCTTGAAACTCCAAATAAAAGCTTTGCCATGTTAGTTGGATTTGCTGTGCTTGCAGGCTTGTATTTCAAGTTTAAAAAAATTGTCCCTGCTACACTGACTGCGGCACTGACTTACGGCTTAGTCTATACCTATATACCTTTTCATCTCTAAAGCTGAGTCAGCGACAATCCAAATAAAAACCTCAAGCACAAGCTTCTTCAGCCTGTGCCTTTTAATTAGCAATATTTATGAGATAGTCAACGCATAACATAAAAATCTAGCGAAACCCCATAGATGGCAAAGTACCATTGTATTCAAGGCAAAATTTATATTCATTCTAGACAACCATCTGAATTGAGTTGGGGACTGCAAAAGCCCATCGAAAGCGTATATTTGAATGCTTCATTCAAAGCCAGCTATTCAGTGCTAATTTCTGCGCTGTACATTGCCAATCTACAGATCAGATCCGCGCCATCTATATAGAGAAAAATCAACAAAAAATGATTGTGGGTTTATATAACTGCACACAGCAGATTCTGCACTTACATCCACGTCGCCTGATGTTTTCACACATATCGATACCCCGCTTGTTTAGCAATTTTCTGCAGCTGATCGGCTTCTTATTGGTTTTTCTATTGTGCATTTTCAGCCTCAGTTCATCATTTCACCTTCTATCGGTAGCTGCAGACGCACTCTATTTCACTGCCATTTTAATTGGCTTAATATTGATTTTATGCATATGCGCCGTACCACTGCTCGGATTGCTGTACTGGCCCAACTTCCGCCAAACATCTGTGCAGCTTTGTGCGCTTCAATGTGCAAATTTGGATATTGAGCCATTCCCTGCATCTGTAAAAAATGCAGGTATATTTAAAGTGAATTTAAATAAAAAACAACTAATTACCACTTTTTAAAGATTTTAACAGATAAATAATTACACGAACGCTCCCCCATAAAGATATAAAAAAAATTGTTGGACAATATCATTTATTTATGTGAACACTCTCTTATCTCTCGAACAAGTTCTGCTATGCTTAAATTCCCATAAAATCAAGCATGGATGATTTACATGAGCGTCACTATTGGTACTCCACTTCAGTCTTCAGCGTATAAAGTCTTACTGTTAGGTTCTGGTGAACTCGGTAAAGAAGTTGTGATTTCATTGCAACGTTTGGGTGTAGAAGTTCATGCTGCCGATCGTTATGACCATGCTCCTGCCATGCAAGTTGCACATTTTTCTCATACTTTAAATATGGCAGATCCTGAGGCACTTAAAGCCTTAATTTCTCAAGTTAAGCCTCATTTGATTGTCCCTGAAATTGAAGCCATTGCGACTGAAGTTTTGGTCGAGATTGAAGAACAAAATATCGCAACAGTAATTCCATCAGCAAAAGCTGTAAACCTGACGATGAACCGTGAAGGGATTCGCCGTCTAGCTGCCGAAGAGCTTGGACTCCCAACTTCAGCCTACCGATTTGCCAATACCCTTGAAGCGTTCCGTGCTGCATGCGATGACATTGGCTATCCAAATTTTGTTAAGCCTGTCATGTCGTCTTCGGGTAAAGGACAGTCACGTGTAAAAAGCTTTGATGAAGTCGATGCTGCTTGGGAATATGCACAAACAGGTGGACGTGTAAATCAAGGTACAGTGATCGTAGAATCACAAATTGACTTTGACTTTGAAATCACCCTGCTGACTGTTCGTGCTAAAAATGCAGAAACAGGTGAAATTGAAACATCATTTTGTGACCCGATTGGCCACCGCCAAGACGCTGGTGACTATGTAGAAAGTTGGCAGCCACAAATCATGACTGCTCTTGCTTTAGAGGAAGCCAAGCGTATTGCCAATAAAGTAACCATTGCATTAGGTGGATGTGGCATTTTTGGGGTGGAACTGTTTGTCAAAGGCGATAAAGTATGGTTTAGTGAGGTATCACCTCGTCCACACGATACAGGCCTTGTCACTCTTGCATCGCAATTCCAAAGCGAATTCGAACTGCATGCACGTGCCATTCTTGGTCTGCCTGTGAATACTGCTCGACACAGTACTGCTGCGAGCGCAGTCATCTATGCAGGCGTGGATGATACCAATTTATCATTTACTGGCTTAAATCTTGCTTTGGCTAATCCAGACACCGATTTACGCCTCTTTGGTAAACCAGAAGGCTTTAAACGTCGCCGTATGGGCGTAGCAACAGCACGTGCTGAAACCACAGATCACGCGCGTGAACTTGCTCAACATGCTGCACAACAAGTCAGTGTTCAACAAAACTAAGTTTGTAACACCTTAACGGACCACTGTTCATGATCAATACGCTTCCTCTGCTGAATTACATTAAAAGTAACCACGACATTCAGGCGATTAACCAGTGGCGCTCAGATGTTGAAAATCAGCTACAGGAATGTTTTGAAAATGGACAGTCGATTCGTGATGTGATTTTGGCTCGATCAAACCTGATCGATGAAGCTTTAAAGTTCTTATGGACACATGCTGAACTCGACCAAACCGATCTCGGTTTGTTTGCCGTCGGCGGCTATGGTCGCCGTGAAATGCTGCCTTACTCCGACGTCGATATCATGATTTTGTCTGAAGATGAAATCAGCCCAGAACAAGAAAAACTCATCTCGAGCTTTATTTCAACACTTTGGGATGTTGGTAATTTCAAGCCGGGCATCAGTGTGCGTACCATTAATGATTGTGTTGCTCAAGCTACCAATGATTTAACCGTGGCAACAGCGCTGATCGAAGCACGTTTGATTGTGGGCAATGAACACCTAGCCAAATGGCCACGCCGTATCGTGTCACAGACATGGACGGATAAAACCTTCTATGATGCAAAAATGCAAGAGCAAGCCAAACGCTATGCTCAACATAACAATACTGAAAGCAACTTAGAACCCGATATTAAAAATGCTCCCGGTGGTATCCGTGATATCAACCAAATCGGTTGGATTGCTAAGCGTCATTTCCGTGTCAATCGCATCTATGACCTAGTACATTTAGGTTTTATTTCAGAGTTTGAACTGGGTGTTCTTGAAGAAACAGAAAGCTTTCTTTGGGAAATTCGCCATCATTTACATCGCTTAACCAAGCGCGACGAAAACCGCTTACTGTTTGATTATCAACGTGACATTGCCGCTAAATTTGGCTATCAGCGTGAAGAAGGCAAATCACCGAATTATCCAATCGAACAGTTCATGAAACGTTACTACCGTAGCGCTCAGCAAGTGACGACGTTAAATGAAATGCTCTTGGCTTATTTCAATGAATCGGTCATCACACCGCGCTTGCCTGACTATGAACGTAAAATTGAAGAGATCAATACCAATTTCAAATTAGTCGATGGCAAATTGGCGGTGCAGCATCATAAAATTTTTTCTGAAAATCCAAGTGCTATTTTAGAAATTTTCTACCTCTTGGCGAATCGTCCAGAAATTGAAGGGATTCGTGCCCGAACTTTACGTCTATTGTCTCTTGCGGCAAAACGTATTGATCAAAACTTCCGTGACAATCCTGCACATCAAGCCTTATTTATGGCGATCATTCGCTCACCCTACCGTTTATATGACACCATGGTGGCGATGAAACGGTATGGTGTGCTCGGCAACTATATTCCTGCCTTTGGGCAAATCATGGGACTCATGCAATACGACTTGTTCCATATTTATACTGTCGATGCCCATACCCTATTATTACTGCGTAATTTAAACCGTTTTAAAGAACCTGAATTTGCCAAGGACTTCCCTGTCGTTAGCTCTGTATTCCAACGACTGGCGCGCCGTGACATCGTATATTTAGCGGCAATTTTCCATGATATCGCCAAAGGTCGTGGTGGTGACCATAGTGAACTTGGTGCTGCGGATGCAATTGATTTCTGCCGTACCCATGGGTTTACTGAACGTGAATGTAACCTTGTCGCATGGTTGATTCAAAACCATCTATTGATGTCCGTTACTTCTCAGAAAAAAGACATTTCCGATCCAGATGTGGTGAAAGAATTTGCTGAGAAAATGGGTGATATGGAACATCTCGACTATCTCTACACCTTAACAGTTGCTGATATCAACGCAACCAATCCGACACTTTGGAATACATGGCGTGCATCACTCATGCGTCAACTGTATACACAAGCGCGTGATGTGATTCGTTCAGGTTTGGGTCGTCCTGTAGACTATCCAATGCTGATCGAAGACACTAAATTTGCGGCCAGCGAACTGTTAGTCAACGATTTTTCGCTCTACGATGTAGAAACTGTTTGGCAAGAACTCGGTGATGAATATTTCCTAAAAGAATCTGCCGATGAAATCGCATGGCATACGCGCGCCATATTAAAGCATGGCAATAATGCAGAACCATTGGTACTGATGCGAGCACATCGCAAATTTGCACAAGATGCGGTACAGATCTTTATTTACACCCAAGATCAGCCTAACTTGTTTGCGACCACAGTGGCTATTTTGGACAGAATGAATCTAGATGTTCAAGATGCCCGTATTATCACTGCATCCACTGCATTTAGTTTGGACACCTATGTTGTACTTGACCGTTTTGGCACCTTATTAACAGATCCAGAGCGTGAGCAAACCGTTATTGAAGCGCTTAAAAAAGCCTTGAGCCAATCAGACAAGTACCCAGGCCTGATGCAACGTCGCATTCCACGTCAACTGCGTCATTTTGATATTGAAAATACCGTGAGTATTTCTTTTAATGAAGCGCTTCAACAAAATATGGTTGAAATTGCGACACTTGACCATCCGGGCTTACTTGCTAAAGTCGGTGGTTTATTTATGATGCAAGGCCTAGATATTCACTCTGCGAAAATTGCGACGCTCGGTGAACGTGCTGAAGATATTTTCTATGTCACTAAAAAAGATGGCTCACCTATGAGCGATTCAGAAGCAGAAACGTTTGCTGCACAATTAAAGTCAGCACTCGATGAAGCTTCGAATCAGGTTTGTAGTCATCATTAACTTAAATTGATCGGTATCCATTCCATGAACTCCAGTTTGTCATTATTGCACCCTTATCCATTTGAAAAGCTAAATAAGCTATTTCAGGATGTGAAACCCGCAGATTTGCCTTTGATTCCCCTATCGATTGGTGAACCAAAGCATCCTGCACCGGAGTTTGTGAAACAGGCTATTATTGATAATTTTCAGCACTTATCCACTTACCCAAACAGCAAGGGTTTACCTGAGCTCCGCACAAGTATTGCAAATTGGTTAACTCGTCGCTTTAAACTCAATAGCATCAATGCAGACACCAACGTCCTACCTGTGTCAGGTACGCGTGAAGCGATCTTCTCGTTTGTACAAGCTTTGGTTAAACGTGAAGATGCCCCTTATGTGGTGATGCCAAATCCGTTCTACCAAATCTATGAAGGTGCAACTTTACTTGCGGGTGCAGAACCTTACTTCATCAACTGTACAGAAGAAAATAACTACCTTGGCGACTTTGACGCTGTGCCAGCTGAAGTTTGGGAAAAAACCGCTTTATTGTTTGTCTGCACACCGGGTAATCCTACAGGTGCGGTACTTTCTAAAGAACAGTTTAAAAAACTGATTGCTCTGTCTGACCAATATAATTTTGTGATTGCGTCGGATGAATGCTACTCAGAGCTTTGGTTTGATGAAGCACCTATTGGTCTGCTTGAAGTCTGTGCTGAAATGGGCCGTGATGACTATAAAAACTGCGTGGTATTCCACTCACTGTCTAAACGTTCTAACCTACCGGGTATGCGCTCTGGCTTTGTGGCAGGTGATGCTGCGCTTTTAAAACCTTATTTACAATACCGTACTTATCATGGCGCTGCGATGCCTGTTCAACACCAGTTGGCTTCAATTGCAGCTTGGGATGACGAAGCACACGTCGAAGAAAACCGCGTACAGTACCGTGCAAAATTCGAATTATTCCAACGCGAATTGGGTCACTTACTGCCATTACAAAAACCTGATGCAGGGTTCTACTACTGGTTAAAAGTGGATAATGATGAAACTTTTGCCAAAATGCTGATGGAAAAAGCACACGTTAAAGTGCTTCCAGGCCGTTATTTATCACGTGATACAGCACAAGGTAATCCGGGCGAAAATCATGTGCGTTTAGCCCTTGTTGCCGATATTGCCCAATGTGAAGAAGTGATTCGTCGCTTAAAAGCAGTACTTTAATTGATTTAAAGCGTTTTACTTAGAACAAAAAATGCCCCAGATTTGGGGCATTTTTATTTGAGTTATTTCTTAAACATCATTCAAAGAAAATCATTTAGTAATAACTATTTAGAAACATTCAATAAGAATCAATTATTGAGAAACCATTAGAAATCAAATGTAGCACTCAATTTAAATGTTCGAGGTTCGCTCACTGTTAAACGCTGTATGAAAAATAAGTATGATCATAACGGATTGTTGTAAAGCGAATAGATAAGCAGACATCTGAAAGGTTTTAGCTAGTTGCAAAGTAAGTTGTCATTAAAAAGTAAACATGTATTCTTTTCCGAATTGGTTTGATACTTTCTCCACCCATTGCTCTATTTTATCAGCTGTCATGACTTGAAAATCTCGCCAATAATATTTCATCTGCTTCC
>NZ_VOZT01000072.1:0-12954 GCF_013419625.1 Acinetobacter sp. YH12070
ACTTCATGTACAACCATCATTTTAAAGGCGAAGCTATAATCACGTTGTGTGCGTTTAACTCGTTGTTCTTGTGCATGTTCCATAAAATAAGTCTCTTAAGGTGTAAACTTATTTCAGGACGGGACAACATGGCAAGCAAAAAAGCCTCGAAGTTTGTCGAGGCTTTTTTATGGATTAAATGCAGAAAGCGCTGTGTCTGAGGTGGAAAATCTCGCGAACTGCGATGGAGTGGAGTATCATATTCAACGTTTTTTAAGATTAACTTTAATTAAGGTTGCGCATGAAATTACTGGCATTGGAAACTGCCAATGAGCAGTGTTCCGTCTCGATTGTAGATGAAACTCAAGAGCTTTATTTTCAACTCGATTTACGGGCAAAAGCGCAGACGCAAACTATTCTCCCAATGATTGAGCAAGGGCTTAATCAAACTGCTATTGAGTTAGCGAATTTAACTGCGATTGCCTTTAGTCGTGGGCCTGGCTCATTTAGTGGTGTTCGTATTAATGCAGCGGTAACACAAGCCTTGGCATGGGCCAATGACGTACCTGTTGTTCCAGTATCGACTTTGCAAGCTTTGGCTCAAGCGGCGCATCGTGTACATGGTTTGACTGAAGTAACTGCAGTCCTTGATGCACGCATGCAAGAAGTGTACATCGCCAGCTATCAACTCGATGCCAATGGCATTATGCAGGCTGTTGATGAAGAACAATTATTAAGCTACGCCGATGCCACACCACAGATCAAATTTACTGTCGTGGGTTCTGGTAGTGAGCTCATTCAATCAGAACAAACACAATACAAAGACTTAAGTGCAACAGCACAAGATATTGCTACTATTGCCCGCGAAGCGGCGCAAAGAAAAGCATGGGTGAGTGCTGAACTTGCATTGCCCGTATATTTACGAGATAACGCCTGGAAGAAAATTTCAGAACAAGGCAAGCCATAATTAGGGTTATATATGGATCTTCTACTGCTGCTCAAAGCGGCAATCATGGGTATTGTTGAAGGTATTACCGAATTTTTACCGATTTCAAGTACAGGGCATTTAATTCTGGCTTCAGAATTAATGAACTTTTGGACCAAAGAAAAAAGTGATGTTTTCGTGATCGCAATTCAAATGGGTGCGATTGCGGCGGTGATTTATGAATACTGGGGCCGCCTGTGGGGCGCAGCAACCGGTATGGTGACTGGTGAAGAAAAAGGTCGCCGTTTAGGTTTTGGCTTAATTCTCGCTTCGATTCCAATCGTATTGATTGGTTTGACGTTTGGTCAGACGGTGAAAGAGCTGCTGTTCAATAACATTGCGATTGCTATGGGGTTGATTATCGGTGGTTTGATCATTATTTGGATCGAAAAAAATCCACCGCAAGTGCGTGCCAAAGAAGTAGAAGATTTAACCATTAAAGATGCGATTTGGATTGGTTTAATTCAAGTTTTGTCTTTAATTCCAGGGACTTCACGTTCAGGTGCGACTATTATTGGTGCCATGTTCTTAGGGGTTTCTCGTAAAGCAGCCACTGAGTTTTCATTCTTTTTGGGTATTCCGGTTATTGTCGGTGCAGGTTTGCTGGATTTATATCAAAGCTATGATGTATTTCAAGGCACTCAAGATTGGACGGTAATCGCCGTTGGTTTAATCGTTTCGTTTGTCTCGGCATTACTTTTGATTCGTGCGCTTGTTGCTTATGTGGCAAAACGTGATTTTATGATTTTTGCATGGTATCGAATTGTTTCGGGTTTATTGATTTTGTTGTTCGCATTTACAGGCTGGAAATTATGGTAAGCGAAATCCGCTTATACACAGAACAAGAGTTTCATGAGAAAGCACAGCAGTATTCTGCTGTGCTTTCTTTACGTGGCGTATCTGTAAATATTGAATTGATTGAAAAATTAAACGCGCGTTTTTTACGTTTAAACTCTGAACTCAGTTTGTGTGTCGATGCAGATGGCTTGTGGTTAGCGGCCAATGGCATGAAGATGCAACCCGATTGGAAAGCAGAAGTGGGGCGTTTAAAGCGAGCATCCTTAAAGTCTGAGATGATTGCACGTGCGTGTAATTTGGCTGAAAAACCACAGCTTGTAGATGCAACCGCAGGGCTAGGGCACGACAGTCTCTTAATGGCACATTTGGGTGCTCATGTGACCCTTGTGGAACGTCATCCGATTTTATTTACCCTATTGGAAGACTCACATCAACGTGCGCAGCAAGATGCGTTTTTAAGTTCGGTTGTGGCTCGAATTGAATTGGTCTTTTCAGATTCGGCAGATTATTTGAAACATTTATCGACGACCAATCAAATCTTTGACGTGGTTTATCTCGATCCTATGTTTCCGCAGCGAGATCAAAACCAGCAAGCCGTCAAAAAGCAAGCTCAGGTCAAAAAACAAATGCAATTATTGCATTTACTGTTACCTGAAGATGGTGAAATGGATTTAGGTGATAATTTACTGGATTTAGCACAAAAAATTGCTAAACGTGTCGTGGTTAAACGTCCACGATTGGCGGTTTTTTTAGCGAATCAAGAGCCACAACATCAGTGGCAAGGTGATGCTTGTCGCTTTGATGCATATTTCCAACATGATCTTGTGACTTAAAATGATATTTGCTTCAATATTGTTCAAAGATTTGTTATATAGTTAAAAAATAGCATTGCTAAAAACGACATCAGGCATAAAATTATTTGTGCGATTAAGCGAGCCAAGGCCACCATCAGAACTCTATGATTGATTTCAAACCCTCCATCAATTTTTGGCATGATTTTAAAAGCAACCAAACTGCGGGGATGTGGTTATTTTTGGGGTCTCGTCGTTCTTTACAAATCGTTCGACCATCGATTTTACAATTGGTGTTTTGGGGGATTTTAGGTGGTTGTGCTAACAGTTTATTTAGTTGGCTCAGCACGGGACGTATTGGCGAATTTAATGCCCAAGGTCTCATTAGCTATGCATTGTGGCCATTTATTGCTTTAATCGTGGGGATTTTCCTGTCACAACGTGTGAATAATCCACGGTTAATGTTGGTCCCAGCATTGCTCTGGTTGGTGCTTGATACGCACATCATGTTGTTTCAATGTTTGATTCAATATATGGGAGATCTCGATTTTCTCCCATACTTCCTATATGACTACATTCCAACGTTATTCATTATTCTATTTGTTTGGCAAAGTTTGGCTGTCGTTTGGGTATTTTCACGTGAGTTGAAATGGCCATGGTGGGAGCGGGCACTGATTATGGGTGCGACGCTATTTACTTTAGTCGTGTGGCAAGTCTCAGTCAAAGATCAGCCGATTTGGAAAGTGGAAGAAGTTCCACCAAGCTTTGCTGAAGATGCCTTCTATGCACAAAGCCGTTTGCTCAATAAATCCTTAGATGCAGTCGAATATGGTGAATTTGCCCAATCCCATTGGTACTTCTTAGGGGTGGCGGGTGCGAGTTATCAAGATGTCTTTAAACTGGAAATTGAACGGATTAAAGAACAGTTTGATACACGTTTTGGCACCTATGGGCGTTCGGTTGAGCTTATCAATAACCCTGCAACGCGCACTGAAATTCCGCTGGCATCTAAAACCAGTATGGAGTTGGCGCTGCGTCGTATTGGTCAACAGATGAACCGAGAAAGTGATGTCTTATTTTTATATATGACCTCACATGGTTTACCGAATGTCTTTGAAATGGAAAATGCACCTTTGGATTTGGCGCAAGTCGATCCTAAATGGTTAAAAGAAGCCTTGGATGCATCCGGAATTCGTTGGCGTGTAATTGTGATTTCTTCATGTTATTCAGGCAGTTTTATTCCAGCACTACAAAATGATAATACTTTAATCATTACTGCATCGGCAGCAGATCGTCAGTCTTTTGGCTGTTCGAATGAAGCTGAATACACCTATTTTGGCCGTGCGTTCTTTGATCAGGCGATGCGTGAGCAGACCAGTATTCAAGCGGCATTTAATGAAACCAAAGCGACTGTAGCGAAATGGGAAGCAGCGCAAGGTTTCGAACCTTCTGAACCACAGTGGTCTATGGGGAAAAACATGGCATTAATGTTGCCTCAATTAGAACAACGATTGTTCCCGCCGACAACTACTGCACCGGCTACGACGGTTACGCCTTAAAAGATTAAAAAAGTTTAGGATAAAGATCATGGAATTAGTACAACGAAATACTTGTTTTGCGGGTGAGCAGCGCATTTATCAATTGGATTCTTCAAGTCTAAAAACCCCAACAAAGTTCGGTATTTTTCTGCCGGAAGCAGCCTTGCAAGGCCAAGCGTGTCCTGCATTGTTTTATTTGGCGGGATTAACCTGTACTGAAGAAACCTTTGCCATTAAAGCGCATGCACAGTGTTTAGCTGCGCAGCTCGGCCTGATTTTAATCAGCCCTGATACTTCTCCACGTGGGGAACAGGTGGCGCAAGGCGATCATTGGGATATTGGGCAAGGCGCAGGCTTTTATATTAATGCAACGGAACAACCTTGGGCCGAGCATTATCAAATGGAACGTTTTATCACTGAAGAATTGTATTCGTTGGTACAGGCTGAATTTCCGGTACAAAAGGGTGCGATTGGCATATTCGGACATAGTATGGGCGGTCATGGTGCATTAACTTTAGCGTTGAAGCATCCTGACCTGTTTAAATCGGTTTCTGCTTTTGCACCGATTTGTGCGCCGAGTCAGTGTCCTTGGGGCGAAAAAGCCTTTAGTCAATATCTAGGTTCAGACCGTCAGCAGTGGCTTCAGCATGATGCTACAGCTTTAGTGCAATCCAAAGGGGCTTTGTTTAAAGCCATTTTGATTGACCAAGGCATTGATGATCAATTTTATAGCCAGTTAAATCCGGCGTTGTTTCAGCAAGCGTGTGAGCAAGTTGGGCAGCCACTCGAACTGCGTGAACATGCAGGCTATGATCATGGTTATTATTTTATTCAAAGTTTTATGGATGATCATTTGCAATTTCACGCTGTCCAATTGCAAACAGTAGTTCATTAATCTAAAAGCCAGTAGTTAAAAATATTGAGGCATAGCTTGCTTTGATATACGTATAAATAAAGCATGGTGATGAGCATTGCCATGCAAATGAATAAATTCGACATACCAAAAAAAATAATTTAGGGTACTTATGCAAAATTCACAAATGGAAACGCCGCTTCCGCCAGAGCTGCCCGTGATGAATCCACCGAGTCTATTTGGTGAGACAGAACAGGCTGATGTTTTGGGAAGAAATTATCATTTTAGGTTTAAAGGTAATGCGTCTGAATATTTCGGTATTTGGATTGTGAATATCTTACTGACGATTGTCACGCTTGGACTTTATGCGCCTTGGGCAAAGGTCCGCCGTTTACGGTATTTTTACGGTAATACTTGGGTGTTTCAGCGTTGTTTTGACTTTACCGGTTTGCCTACAAAAATTTTAGTCGGGCGAATCATTGCGCTAGTGGTCTATGGTGGTTTCTCTTTTGCTATAAATTATTCTTGGGAAGCTTTCTTAGCGGGCTTTGTCCTAATCTTCTTTGCGGTTCCTTGGCTTATTCGATCTACGATTCGTTTCCGTGCCCGTAACAGTAAGTTCAGTAATAGCCGATTCTTTTTTTCTGGGACGAATAAAAGCGCGTATTGGTGCTTTGTCAAATGTCTTGCGGTAGTTGTCTTTACCCTCGGTTTGTTTACACCTGTTGCGGTTTGGCTATATAAACGTGAATGTCTGAATCATTTGTATCTTGGTCAGTTGAAATTTAATCTGAATAATACGTGGGGCGATTATATGCGCGCCATGTATGTGCCTTTATTTCTGTTTATGGGCTTTAGTGCATTGCTGGCAGTAATCTTTGCGATACTGTTTGGTAGCTCAGATGGTTTAAATGACGCATCTTATGTCTTCATTATTTTTGGTATGTATTTGATTGGCTACATGTTTATTTGGCCACTCACCGCTGCACGTATTTTTATTACCACTTGGAATAACACTACTTTGAGCCGCAGCCAGTTTCATACGGACTGTAATCAATGGCGCTATGCATGGATTGTCTTGAGCAATTGGTTGGCTAAAGTGATTAGCCTCGGTTTACTGACACCATGGGCAGTTGTACGACTATATAAATATCAGACTGAATCTTTGCATTTAATGTTGGTCGATGATCCTGACCAATTACACAATCAAATGCAGCAAGATCACAATGCGATTGCTGAAGAATTATCCGATATTTTTGACCTAGATATTTCCTTATAACGCAGGTGAATTACATGAAAACATCAGTAGTGAATGCAACCTATTATGATGGGAAAGTGTCAAAACCCTTTGTTGCTCAAATCAGCGCAGATGGGGAACATGCTGTGATTGTGCGTTATGGTCAAGACCTAGAACAAACGCAGCATTACACCTATCAAGATATGACGCTGATCGGTGCTTTAGGTGATATTCAGCCGGTGATCGAGTTAAAGGACGATGCTCGTTTAGAGTTTCATCAACCTTTGCCAGAGTGGTTTAATCTCGACGTAAAGTCGCGTTTGCATTCGATTTGGAAATTAGAGCGTTCGCCCTCCTTAATCATTTTTAGTGTGATTTTCGTGGTGGCTTTTGCTTTTGTCTTGATTAAATGGGGCATACCTGCGGCATCACATGTGGTGGCTAATCAACTTCCTGAGACAGCTTTAAAGAGTTGGGGCGATCAGGCTGAAAAATATATTATTGATATGACTGAACCCACAAAATTGCCACAAGCACGCCAAGATAAGTTGAAGCAAGAATATCAACAATTCGTGGCTGAAAATCGTCCTGCGAAGTTGTTATTCCGCGGTGGTGGCAGCATCGGTGCAAATGCATTGGCGATACCCAATAACACCATTATCGTGACAGATGAGTTGGTTAAATTAGCGAAAAATGATTATGAGTTAATTGGTGTACTTGCACATGAGCAGGGGCATTTAGTTCAACGCCATAGTTTGCAGCAAAGTTTGTCAGGTTTAGGCATCAGTATTATTTTGTTGATGATTACAGGAGATGGCTCTGACATTCTTACCAGTTTGCCGGTGGCTGCGGTGGGTGCGAGTTACTCTCGAGATTTTGAATCTGAAGCAGATTTATATGCCCTAAAACAACTTTCAAAACATCAAATTCCAACGGCACATTTTGCAAACTTCTTACAACGTATGGAAGATGAAGCTGATGGTGAAACAGCAAAAGAGAAAGGTGCAAAGGATGAAAGTGCCAAAGATCAGAGATCTTGGACAGACTTCTTTGAGTCACATCCAGCGACGAAAGCCCGTATTGATGCAGTCAGAAATTACCAATCACATCAGCATTGAGTGAAAGGCTTTGACAATATGGCGACGTAGACTACGGTTCGCGTTGCCATATTGCACTGAGTTCTTCTTGCCCCATGCGGATCAAATGATCTAATACCACATGTTCCAATTGATCTAGATTTGCACTTGGATCTTGGGCTGAAATCATCACGTCTAAAAATGCAGCTTGTGGTAAAAGACTGACTTCTGGAGAGGGCAGTTGAATCTTGAATGCAGTATTTTCTCCAATGATCTGTTCATTGACTTCAAATTTATGTTTCCAATGATTGACTAAGCGCTTAGCAACACGTGCTGCTTGGGCGGTGGTGATGTGTGTTGAACTTTTCATAGATGCAATTTTATTGTTAAGTCGTCAGTTCTTTAACTTAGTAAAGAAAATGGATGCCCGTTAAGTTTAAAAATGCAACGCTGTGTTTCTGTCGTAGAGATCTTTATTCATATTTATCTAAGAACTTTTCCATCCCAGCTATCTCAATCATTGGCATCGAAAAATCGACTAAGGGCATGGGCAGCGAATAGGGGGACAATTTGCTATAATGTGTCAATCACTCCCTTTTCAAAGCTAGGTTTTTCATGTCCAAGCCATTCTTAATCGCACCTTCAATTTTGTCAGCAGACTTTGCGCGCTTAGGTGAAGAAGTTGAAAATGTTCTAGAAGCAGGTGCAGATGTTGTTCATTTCGATGTCATGGATAATCATTATGTACCGAACTTAACTTTTGGTGCGGGCGTTTGTAAGGCATTGAAAAAATACGGCATTAAAGCGCCAATTGATGTGCATCTAATGGTTTCACCGGTAGACCGTATGATTGGCGATTTCTTAGACGCTGGTGCAGATATCATCACTTTCCACCCCGAAGCAACTGACCATATTGACCGCTCTTTACAGTTAATCAAATCTGGTGGTGCGCAAGCGGGCTTGGTGTTTAACCCTGCGACACCTTTGCATTATTTAGACTACGTTTTAGATAAAGTTGACCAAGTCTTGTTGATGAGTGTGAACCCAGGTTTTGGCGGTCAAAAGTTCATTCCAATGACTTTAGAAAAGCTGCGTCAAGCACGAAAAATTATTGATGCTTCAGGCCGTGATATTCGCTTAGAAGTGGATGGTGGTGTTACCCCAGCCAATATCCGTGACATTGCTGAAGCCGGTGCAGACATGTTTGTTGCAGGTTCAGCGATTTTTGGTAAGCCTGATTATAAAGCTGTGATTGATGACATGCGTTCAGAGTTGGCAAAAGTGCATGCTCAAGAGGCTTAAGCCTTTGGGTATAAGTTATTCCTCGCTTGTGGATAACTATATGGATAACCGTATGGATATCTGTGTAGATAACTATATGGATAACTTGGATAAATTATAAACGATTGTGCATCAATGGTTTAATAATTAGACGTATTAAGTATAAAAAGGACTCAATTGAGTCCTTTTTTTATGGGGTAAAGTGTTTGAAATACTATATTTTTATTAATCTATGATAAATAATTAATCAGTTTAAAAAATAACTTTTATGTTTTAACTGGCAGATATGCGCTGATTTTTATGACAGCGCAATAAATTTAAAACTGTTGTGAATAACTGCACAATTAATTATGCTGTTAGCAACTATTGAGATACGCTGCGACTGGCAAAACACATCATCGATCGCACTAGCTCGTGCTATTAGATATTTCTGAATGTATCGTTCATGATGGATAAATCGGTCGAGCTGCATGTCATATTGATACAAATGTCATGTGATTGCATTTGAATCGTAAATAATATCTTCATGGTGTTTCATGCGGATTTCGGCTGAGCCGATCGCGTGATGTTTCTAAAGATGTGTTAATAGGGACATGTTGTCACAGTGCATCATTGGGTTGAATTAGGGTACTAAATTGTTCAATTTTTTGCGAAAGCATCTTGGCTTTGCTTGGCTCATGGCGTTTGTCATGGGGTGGAGCAGTGTGGTTAGTGCTCAGCAAAATTTTCAACATCAACAAATGATGAACGCAAATGCCCATCAGGCATCAGTTCAAACAGCACATACTGATCCTTCGCATTTTAAAATGGCAAATTGCCATCAAAATCAGCGGCAAGCTGTTCCAGAGCATGCAGCACATCATGGCAAGCAGCCGACACCTGAAGTCATTTCAATGATGGACTGTCATCAATCTTTAGATTCGCCATCTGCACAGCAAGATGGTCTGGTGCATCATTCATCGATACAAAACACAGACTGTCAGGACTGTACACTCGCACATTGCCAAATCAGTACCTCTTATGTCGATAGCGCCTTGGTCGCATTGCAGACCTTCCATGTGCATCACTATGCAGAACCTCCTCGTTTCATTTTTGCTGGACAGCATTTAAAAGGCTTTTGGCAAGAAATTCTAAGACCTCCGCAAGCTTAACCTGAGTATTAAATACGTTTTTTCGTTATTTTATAAAGGTTAAGTCATGTCTAATTTATCTAAATCATGCCTCGTGCTCGGGGTATGTCTGCTGTCTCCAACGTGGGCGTTTGCAGCCATTAAAGAATATCATCTGAATATTGATGAAAAGACCATCAATTTGACAGGTAAAGCGGTCAAAAAAATCAGTGTCAATGGTCAGTTTCCAGCACCTTTACTGGAGTTTGAAGAAGGCGATGATGCGGTCATCCATGTGCATAATCAGCTCAAAAAACAAAATACCTCGGTGCATTGGCATGGTCTATTGCTGCCCGGTTTAATGGATGGTGTACCCGGTTTTAATGGTTTCAATGAAATTCAGCCGGATGGCAGCTTTACTTACAAATTTAAAGTCCGTCAAAGCGGAACCTATTGGTACCACGCTCATTCCAAAGGCCAAGAACAAGACGGATTGTATGGCGCTTTGGTAATTTATCCGAAAGGTAAACAAGCACTTGCCGCACATGAACAATCGCAACGTGATTATGTGGTCATGCTGTCGGATTTTCATGAATCATCTAGCGCTCAGATTATGGCAAATCTGAAAAAGTCTGCCGAATACTATCAAAATCAGCGTGAAACGGTTTCAGATGTATGGACGCAAATTCAACGAACAGGTTTAAAAAACACTTGGCAAGACCGTTCAATGTGGAATCAGATGCGTATGCTGAAAACGGATTTGTCTGATGTCACGGGTTATACGTT
The DNA here is from genome assembly GCF_013419625.1 of Acinetobacter sp. YH12070. Lineage (NCBI taxonomy): Bacteria > Pseudomonadati > Pseudomonadota > Gammaproteobacteria > Moraxellales > Moraxellaceae > Acinetobacter > Acinetobacter sp. YH12070. The sequence continues at coordinate 10,434 of NZ_VOZT01000072.1, forward strand.
TTTAGTGAATGGCAAAACACCACAGCAGAACTGGACGGGGATGTTTAAGCCCAATGAAAAAGTCAGACTTCGTTTTGTAAATGCTGCGGCCATGTCGTTTTTTGATGTGCGCATTCCTCAGCTCAAAATGACGGTGGTCAGTGCAGACGGCCAAGCGGTAAAACCGGTCAATGTCGATGAATTCCGCATTGGTGCTGCGGAAACCTACGATGTGATTGTAGAGCCTAAATCTGCGCACTATCAGATAGAGGCTGAGTCGATCGATCGGACAGGATTTGCGATCGGTACATTACATGATGAAACTCAGCCTCAGCACTCAGGCATTCGCATGCCAGATGCACGACCACGCGCTTTGCTGACCATGGAAGATATGGGCCATGGTTCAATGTCAGGTATGGAGCATAGCAATATGGGACATACGGCAGCAGGCCCAACCCAAACTTCAGCAATCCAGCAAGCGAATGCTCATAAGCACAGCGCGCATACTGAAAATCAGTCAAAGATTCAGCCGAATCAAGTACATGATCATGCCGCTATGGGACATGACATGGACCATTCCCCAGTGACTGCACATATTGCTATGCAACATCCAGACATTCATAAACAGAACATGTCAGATACGGCGCATGCCAATATGGATCATAGTGTGATGGATCATTCATCAATGAACCACTCTTCAATGAACCACTCTTCAATGGATTCATCCATGAAACATGATACGCATGCAGCGATGGATCATGCACAGTCTAAAGGAGAGATGCATGCAGTTGAAAATTCAGCAACGGTTATGGGTTGGGCCAATGCTTCAACACCTGTCGGTGATAAGGCCTTGCAATATAGTGATTTAAAAGCGTTAACCCCGCAGCCTGATACACGTGAAGCGACGCAAGATTTGGTTATTCATTTGGGTGGAACGATGGAACGCTACATGTGGACCATGAATGGCAAAAAATTCAGTGAAGCCGAACCACTGCAGGTGAAATATGGTGAGCGAATTCGATTGAAATTTGTCAATGACAGCATGATGGCGCATCCGATGCATTTACATGGCATGTTTATGCAATTGGAAAATGGGCAAGTGTCTTCTGAAATGCCAAATAAACATACGGTGATTGTGCCGCCGGGGAAAACTGTCACGGCTCTGTTAACGGCCAATGAATTAGGGGAATGGGCGATTCATTGTCACTTGCTGTATCACATGTCTGCAGGGATGATGAATAAACTTGTGGTCGCAAATGTCGCGGAGAATACTAAAACAGCATCTGTGCCGAAAAAGGAGGTGTCTCATGCGCATCATTAAACCATGCACATATACAGTACTGGGTTTAGCTTTGGCATCTGTCACTCAAATGACCATGGCGCAAGATGCACATCACAGCATGCTGATGTCAGCTCAACATGAGTCGCATTCCTCACATGATTCGTCGCATCAAGAGATACAAACAGCGATTGAATCGAGCCAGATGGAGCATACTGCAGAACATGCAGAACATGCAGAACATGCAGAACATGCAGAACATGCAGAACATGCAGAACATGCAGAACATGCAGAACATGCAGAACATGCAAATGTATCATCTATTGCGTCACGTGCTGCTTCTGCGCAGCATCCTGTTGATCATAAGCGTGAACATGGTGGACAGATTTATCAAGCGACTGAGATCGACAGTCGATGGCTCAATAATGCCGATGGTCGTGGAAGTTTAAAGACTGAAATTGAGAGTCGAATCGGGACCGATGAAAATAAGCTCTTCATCAAACTACATGCCGATAAAGCAGAATCTCAAGACGCTGATTATGCGGCTCAAGTGATGTATAGCCGTATGATCTCTGACTTTTGGGATGCGCAAATTGGCGCACGTTATCGTGTCGATGAACATCAAGTGACGGACAAGGAACAGTTAGATGCTGCGGTGGGTCTGCATGGTCTGGCACCTTATTTCTTTGAAACCGATGCTTATTTATATCTTGGTGCAGAAAAACAGGTCAGTTTTTCTTTAGAAACCGAACGTGATCTGCTGCTGACGCAAAAATTGATTTTAAAACCGTATCTGAACCTAGATGTGGTGCTGAGTGATGATTCTGCCTATGCACAAAAAACAGGACTCAGTGCTGTATGGCTAGGGCTAGAAACACGCTATGAAATTAATAAAAAGTTGATGCCATTTATCGATGTTGCTTACAGCTATGAAAAAGGAAATCAGCATACGGCATGGCAAGCTGAAACTGGAAGTGAAAAACAATGGTGGTATGGCGCAGGTGTACGTCTGAAGTTCTAATCGGCGAATAGACCAAATAAAGAGGGCATCATCAACAGGTTTTGGTGATGCCTTTTTTATTTCTGAATCTGTCCTTTGAACAGACATGCTATGTTTTGGCGCAAATCATCTGCACTATAGCTAAATACCAAATAAATCATTACAGTAATCTTTAAATAATTTATCAATATCTTTAACTCTAAACTTAGTTCGAATCGCCTTGACTCGTGACCACATATTTTCTATTGGATTTAAATCTGGAC
>NZ_VOZT01000073.1:0-12499 GCF_013419625.1 Acinetobacter sp. YH12070
CTGTTTTAGAAGCAGGAATATCAATGCAAAAGCACTGAATAATTTTTTTAATCTTATAGTGACTTAATTTACTGTTTTCTATCATGATTCTAGACTAACATATCTATTCTGCTAGTCTAGAGCCTAATTAATTAGCCCTTCACTAATCACCACCAAAGGACGTTCAGGGTTGAAACTCTGAAAAATACGTTCAAAATCTTGTGTGAAAATGTCGCCAGTTAAGACCTCGGGGGCATGCGGGTCAATCTGTTTGAGTGCCTGTGTTTTGATTTTTGCCATATCCGGCAAGTCGAGTTCACGATAGTTAATTTCAGGATGCTTGGTGCGAAAATTCCAACCACGCGGGGAAAGGCCACAGGCAATTTCGAGGACTTGTAGCTGAGGGTGTTGGGCAATGAGTTGATCTAAATGCTGATCGATCATGGCATGGCGCTGTTTGAGCGTCGAGCGCATGCTACCGCCCACATTCTTTTCTGCCCAGCTTTCTAATGGGTGGACTAAACGTGCTAAAAATTTGCCTTTACGCGTAGCAAAAACGGGATGTGAAATCCCCATGCTGTACCAAATATAGCCGGTGTAATGTGCAGTAAAGGAAATGTGTCGATGTTCCGATAAACTTTGTGTCATGTCGTCCTGACCTAATGTTGTTTTTATTGGCAATTTTTGTATAGCACCGAAGCACTTATTTTGACTTCATCATAAATCAAAAAGGAGCACCTTGTCGTGCTCCATTTTCTAGAATTTTGAAAGTCTTGGATTAGCAATATTGATTTTTAAAATCCACAATGCGGTTACGCACATTTTGCCAGTCCGCTCCGAGTTCAATGCTTTGTCCAATCTCAATTTGTGGGATTTTTCCGCGCATACGTTCTAAGCGTTCCTGATTTGGAAGAGCCAAGTTTTGAATTCCATCAAGCGCAATGCATGCAGATTCACGGTTATTACATACGAGGCCCATATCACAACCTGCATTTAATGCTGCTTGGATACGAGCATCTGCGCCGCCAGCGACACAAGCTGCTTGCATGCTTAAATCATCGGAGAATAAAACGCCATCAAATTGGAGCTCTTGACGTAAGACTTTCTGAATCCAATACGGTGAAAAACCAGCAGGGTTAGGATCAATATTTTCATAAATCACATGCGCAGGCATTAAGGCATCAAGCTGTGGTTGCAGTTGAATAAAGCTTTGCATGTCTTTTTGATAGATTTCTTCATAACTACGATGGTCAATGGCAGCAGCAACATGTGAGTCTGCTTTCACCGATCCATGGCCTGGGAAATGCTTACCTGTAGATGCCATCCCCGCACGTTTCATACCTTTTAAGAAAGCACTTGCCAATGGAATAATGTCTTGCATATTTTTGGCAAAACCACGGTCACCAATCACATCACTGACATCATTTAAATCAAGCACCGGTGCAAAACTGAAATCGATGCCGACCGCAAGGACTTCGGCTGCCATCAACCAGCCACATTGTTCAGCCAGTTCAACAGCTTTTTCAGGTTCAGTTAAGTAAATTTCTCCAAACTTACCCATAGCTGGTAGGAGTGTGAAGCCTTGCTTTAAGCGTTGTACACGACCACCTTCCTGATCGACCGCAATTAAAATATCAGGACGAATTTGACGCATATGGTCGGTCAGGGCACGAACTTGTTCAGGAGATTCAATGTTACGACCAAATAAAATCATGCCGCCAACTTGTGGTGCTTGTAATAGTTCAATATCTTCTTGGGTAAGTTCTGTGCCAGCAATGTCGAGCATTAATGCGCCAATCATATTCGGTGTCCGTGTTGGAATTTTTAAGGAAAAACAATACCTGAATTCTGCAATGATTTGCTACACTTTGTCAGCAGAGAATATGATAAAACTACACGACATAAACATATTAAGTTGTTTAAGATTTTGAATCTATTCAATTCAGGTCGAAAACCAACACGGTAATATTGGTCTTAATACCAAGGAAGTACAAATTATTTATGAAACTTCAAACATTAGCTTGTGCCGTTGCGATTGCGACAGGTGGATTCTTTTTCACTCATGTGGTGAATGACGCAATTGCTGCCAATAATACAGAAGCAGTGAGCGCGGGTACCATTCAGCCCACACAAGAGCAAGCCTTGGTCTCACGTCAGCTTGCAACATTGGTAGACCGTCAACACTATTTAAATCAGCGTTTAGATGCCAATACCTCTAACCGTATTTTAGATTTTTATATTGATAGTTTAGACGCTGAACATACGTTGTTCTTGGCATCGGATATTGAAAATTATAAAAAACGTTATGGTTCAACTTTTGGTGCAAATCTCAAAGCGGGCAATTTAACAGGGCCGTATGCGATTCATGCGCAATATCGTGAGCGCTTAAAACAGTTCTACACCTATATGTTGGAAGAGCTGAAAAAGCCACAGAATTTAAATCAACCGAATAACTACATCGAAACCGATCGTGAAAAAGCGCCATTCTTTAAATCGACAGAAGAACAGCGTGCGCATTGGAATAAAATGTTGGTCTCTCAGCTGATCAATTTAACCATCAGCAAAGAAGAAGAGAAAGCCAAACAGAAAGCGTTGAAAGATGATCCTGCTTTGGCAAATGGTCAAGATTTAACTGGTCCTGAAGATTTAACACCTGAACAGACTTTAACCAAGCGTTATACACGTCAGTTAGAGCGGATTAGTCGTTTAAAAAGCGATGATGTGCTTGATAAAACTCTGAATGCCATGATGCTGACGTATGATCCGCACAGTAATTACTTTCCACCTATAGATGCGATGGAATTGAACCGTCAAACCACGCTGCAATTGGAAGGGATTGGGGTGTCGATTCGTCCTGAACGTGGCAACGAAGACTACACCAAAATTGAAACGATTGTAGAAGGAGGTCCAGCCAGCAAATCAGGACAAGTCAAGTCAGGCGATCGTATCGTTGGTGTTGCCCAAGATGGCGACAAAATGGTGGATGTGATCGGTTGGCCGAGCAATGAAATTGTCGGACTGATTCGTGGTAAACGTGGCACCAAAGTGACTTTACGTTTATTGGGTGCTGGTGCGTCCATGAATCAAGCGCGAAATGTCACAATTGTACGTGATGTAATTCAAGAAGAAGATGCAGGCGTGCGTTCACGTACCGTTGAAATTGAACGTGATGGCAAAAAACATAAGTTTGGTGTGATTGAAATTCCATCGTTTTACTTGAACTATCGTGCCCGTCGTGCAGGTACAGATTACCGCTCTGTGTCAGAAGATACCAATAAAGCCTTAAAAACATTAGATGCGCAAAATGTTGAAGGCATCATCATTGACTTGCGTAACAACCCTGGTGGCTCACTTGAAGAAGTGGCGCGTATGCTTGGACAAGTGATTAAATCAGGTCCAGTGGTGCAAATCCGTGATGGTAATGGCAATGTCAGCGTGTTTGAAGATGATGATGGGGGCGCGCAAACTTATGCAGGTCCATTGGCGGTATTGATTAACTTGGCTTCGGCATCTGCGAGTGAAATTTATTCTGCTGCGATTCAAGACTATGAGCGTGGTGTGGTGATTGGTAGTACCACAACGGGTAAAGGCACTGCACAGGTACAACTTGACTCTTTAGCCTATGGTCAAGCAACCTTAACGCAACGTAAATTTTACCGCGTGACTGGCGGCAGTACCCAAAATAAAGGGGTCGTGCCTGATATTAAGTTGGTTGATATTTACAATGAAGAGTTTGGTGAACGTAAAGCGAAAAATGCTTTACAGTGGGATACCATTCCTACAGCACCGTTTAAACGTGAAGGCTCGATCCAAGCCTATGTTCCCGATTTGATTAAGTCATCTCAGCAACGTGTCAGCATTGATCCGCAATTTAAATATTTAGAGCAACGTACTGCGATTGCGAAAAAGACAGAAGAGCAAAAGCGTGTGGTGCTTGACTTAGCGAAGCGTAAAGCCGAGCTATTGGCGCTAGAACAAAAGTCTTTGGATGCTGAAAATCAACGTCGTAAAGTGGTGGGTCAAAAACCTTATGCCAATTGGGAAAGCTACCAAGCGTCTATGGATGCATTGGTGGAGGCACGTGCAAAAATGAAGGCGAATCAACGTCCAGCACTGCCTGAAGAGGAAGTCTTTGTGACGGAAGCGGCAAACGTGCTAATGGACTATGCAAAATTACAAGGTACAACACCAACAACAGCAGCCAAAAAGTAAGCCATTCATCCATAAAAACATTGAGCTGATTGCTTGAGTTTTTGACGGAAAAGATGAATTTACACATTAAGAAATAGCGAGCTACGGCTCGCTATTTTTTTGTGAGTAGGGCGGTGTTCGATTTAAATCTAGAAAGCAATCTATAAATGATTCTAACTTATTCATTTTATTATGATTATAAACTGTTCTAAAATAATAAACACCTGATGCAAATTTTATCAAAAGTTTAAGTTTTAGTGAAATTCATCAAGCTTTATTTTTTTAAATTAATCAGTTGCTTAAAATCTTGAAAGAAAGACTTGACCATTACCGTAGACTAATAGATTCTAAGAGAAAATTAGTAAGTAATTGAAAATGTAACAAGTTAAAGGGAAGAAATAGATTGGGTAGTTCGGTTAAAGAAAGTGCCACGATAACCTAAGCGGAACGCTTGATATGACCCATATTCATTATGATTACAATCTGGTCGTTGGTTCAATCGTAGTTGCATTATTAAGTTGTTACTTAGCTGTTTCACTCGAACAAATGTTGTTCCGTGGAACACGACCAAGATATGAAAATGTCATTTTATTATTCAGCGGTGCAATTTTAGGTGCTGCGATTTGGTGCATGCATTTTGTAGGCATGATGGCCAGCCATTTGCCTTCAAATTATAGTTTTGATACCAGTCTGACCCTAACTTCCTATTTTATCGCCTTTGTCGCGTCCACTTTTGCCGTGTGGTTAACCACACGACTGACGCTACCATTTCCTCGTTTAATTTTAGGCTCCGTATTAATGGGCCTTGGCATTTCCGGAATGCATTACACGGGGATGCTGAGTTTAGACGTTCAGGGTTATGAGCAACGATACGAACCTTTAATTGTTATCTGTTCAATTTTAGTTGCGATCTGTGGCTCGTGTTTGGCATTTTGGCTAACGTTTAAAAATAAATACTCGCCAAAACGTAACATCATGAATGCCTTTGTTGCGGTCATGCTGACTTTTAGCATTGTCGCTATGCATTATATTGGTATGGCAGCTGTTGATTTTGTACCGCTAAACTCGATGGATATATTGGTTGCGGCTCAAATTAACCATAATTTATTGCTATTTATTGTCTTATTTGTCACCAGTTTATTGTTGATGGCGGCCTTTAGCGTTGCAGTACTTGAGCAACGTTTAGAACATCGCAGTTTGCAGTTGATGCGCGCAAATCGAGAACTGGCCAATCAAGCGGTACAGGACAATTTGACCCGTTTACCTAATCGACTATTTTTGGCTGAATATGCACATTTTCTATTTACAGAGCATCGCTTAAGACAAGATAAAATTGCTTTTATTTATATTGATATCGACCGTTTTAAAGCGGTCAATGATGTGTTTGGACACCATGTGGGTGATCAACTACTGATTCAAATTGCTACGCGTATTCACCGTTTAATTAATGATAAAGCCAAATTGCTACGAATCGGTGGGGATGAGTTTCTGATTGTACTTGAGTCGGCAAGCAATGATTCTGCCACAGCAATGTCTGAAAAAATATTGGAATTGATGCAAGAAAGCTTCTTGATTGCAGGTAAGGAAATCAATATTTCAGGCAGTATTGGTATTGCGATGTACCCAGAACATGGTGCGAACTTGCAAGATCTGCTGATCAATGCAGACACTGCAATGCTGAGTTCAAAGTATCAAGGGCGTAATACCTATTCATTTTTTAATTATACTGCCGACCAATTTGAAGAAAAAAGTCAGACGAAACTGATCAATGATTTATATAAAGCGGTAGAAGAACAGCAGTTTAGCTTGTTTTATCAGCCAAAATTTAATGCCACTGATCGTGAAATTTGTGGGGTTGAGGCCTTAATTCGTTGGAATCATCCAACCTTAGGTATGCTGACGCCAAATAAGTTCATTAATGGCGCGGAAAAAACTGGACTGATTATTGCCATGGGCTATTGGGCACTTGAAGAAGCCTGTAAGCAAATTCAGCACTGGGAAAAGCTGAACATGCCGCTGTATCCGATTGCGGTCAACTTATCAGCCATTCAGTTTGAACATAAACATTTATTTAGTACCTTAGAGTCGCTTTTTGCACGGTATGAAATTAACCCGTCCAATTTAATTATTGAAATTACCGAGTCAACAGCGATGCATCATATCGATGCCAGTATTGTAACTTTTGAACATTTGAGACAAATGGGGATTAAAGTTGCGATTGATGACTTTGGGACGGGACATTCAAGTTTCTTATATTTAAAAGAACTGCCTGTAGATGAACTGAAAATTGACCGTGAGTTTATCCGCAATTTGAGCGTCGGTTCTAAAGAAGAAATTATTTTAGAAAGTATTATTCACTTGGCAATTCGACTGGGGCTAACAGTCACTGCAGAAGGTGTAGAGACAGAACAACAAGCAGAAATTTTAAAACGTTTAGGTTGCCAACAGTTGCAAGGATATTTGTTAGGAATGCCGATGCCAGTGACACAGCTTGAAGAAAGCATGAAAGCGAAAGTTGAATAAAGTCATTTGTAGTCTTATCGCATTGCCAATGAGTATAGAAAAAAGACAGTGGAATACGTTATATCGTCGATAAAAACAGGTCGTCATCCAATGTAAAACATCAAGACACGCCACGCTAAGATTTTGACTCAACCCGATGTGGTTGATTATTTTTAATGGTCAATCTGATACAATATCGCCAATTTTCCATATTGATCAGATCTGATCTTTTGCACTGCGAGTTTTGCAGTAGGTGTCTTTCATGAGTTTTAAAGAAGAATTAGCGACACAGGTCGCTCAGCGACGTACTTTCGCTATTATTTCCCACCCCGATGCCGGTAAAACCACAATGACAGAAAAACTGTTGTTATGGGGACAGGCGATTCAGGTTGCAGGTATGGTAAAAAGCCGTAAATCTGATCGTGCGGCAACGTCTGACTGGATGGAAATGGAAAAAGAACGTGGGATTTCGATCACCACTTCGGTTATGCAGTTCCCGTTTAAAGACAAGATGATTAACTTGCTCGACACCCCAGGGCATGAAGACTTTTCTGAAGATACCTACCGTACATTAACTGCCGTTGACTCTGCACTTATGGTGATTGATGGTGCAAAAGGTGTCGAAGATCGTACGATCAAATTGATGGAAGTGTGTCGTATGCGCGACACGCCGATTATTTCATTCGTCAACAAAATGGACCGTGAAATTCGTGAGCCATTAGAACTACTTGATGAAATCGAAAACGTATTAAAAATTAAATGTGTTCCGATTACTTGGCCACTGGGTACAGGTCGTGACTTTGCGGGTGTATTTAACCTACTTGAAGAAAAATTCTACGTTTATAAGGCAGGTTTCGGTTCAACCATTACGGATATTGAAGTCCGTGATGGTTATGACTATGCAGATTTGCGTGAAAAAGTTGGCGATCTCGCTTGGGCTGCATTTGAAGAGTCGTTGGAATTGGTTCAAATGGCCAATGAACCTTTAGACCGTGATGAATTTTTGGCAGGCCGTCAAACGCCAGTCCTGTTTGGTACGGCACTCGGTAACTTTGGTGTAGACCATGTTTTGGATGCATTTAGTCAATATGCGCCTGAACCTAAAGCACATCCGACGCAAGACCGCAAAGTTGAAGCGACTGAAGAAGGCTTCACAGGTTTCGTCTTTAAAATTCAAGCCAATATGGATCCAAAACACCGTGACCGTATTGCATTCATGCGTATCTGTTCAGGTAAGTATGAAAAAGGCTTGAAAATGAAACATGTGCGTCTAGGTAAAGATGTACGTATTAGTGATGCTTTGACGTTCCTTGCCGGTGACCGTCAACATCTTGAAGAAGCATGGCCGGGTGACATTATCGGTTTGCATAACCATGGTACGATTCAGATCGGTGATACCTTCACTTCAGGTGAAGATTTACACTTTACCGGTATTCCTCACTTCGCACCTGAAATGTTCCGTCGCGTGCGTTTAAAAGATCCATTGAAGTCAAAACAGCTACAAAAAGGCTTAAAAGAACTTTCAGAAGAAGGTGCAACTCAGGTCTTTATGCCACAAAACAGTAATGACTTAATCGTGGGTGCTGTGGGTGTACTTCAGTTTGAAGTCGTGGCTTATCGTCTGAAAGAAGAATACAAAGTTGATTGTATTTACGAGCCTGTAAGCATCAATACCGTACGTTGGGTATCGTGTGATGACGAGAAAAAATTCAACGAATTTAAGAAAAAAGCACACGACCAATTGTCTGTCGATGGCGGTGGTCATTTAACTTATCTTGCACCAAGTCGTGTGAATTTACAGTTAATGCAAGAACGTTATCCGGATATCGTGTTCCGTAATACACGTGAACACTAAGTTATTCTTTTACAGAAATAAAACAGCTTCTTCGTGAAGCTGTTTTATTTTGTGGTAGAGTTTTTAAATCCATACATTACGCAATCATTTGGTCGTTTAGGACATCATGAAAATATTCAAGGATGCTACAGTTTTTGTACTTTTGGGGAGTGTTTTGCTGCTCAGTGCATGCGATTCAGGAAAAGAAAATAAAGCGACAAAGCCGGCCGATGATGGCGCTTCTGAAGCGACCGTAATCAATCCAGATGTTTTGCCCTATTTAAATATCCAAGAGCAAGCCGCAAAAATTGCCAAACCGTTTTGTGAAAATAAAAGTTGTATTGATTTAGAGATACAAACCATTCAAACCGTGGATACATGGTTGAATGGCTGGATTGAAAAGAATCAGGCCAGCGTCGTACAAGATCAGATTGCATTAAAGCAAAATATGAATCTCCAACAAGCTGTCGATGCGTATGTGAAAAAATCAGATGCTTGGCAAGCAGAGTTTAAAACCAATAAAGCCTATGAATTGGCGATGTACACACGAGTTCCATATCAACGGAATCAATATGTGTTGCTGCAAATCGGTGTCGATACCAAACAGGAAAATATCACGGTCAAAGAGCGTTATTATTTTTTTGTGGCAGACCGCCGTGCGAAAAAGAATCTTAAACCTTTAGATATTATTGATGCAAAGCAACAGCAAAATATGGATGCTATTGTGCAGCAAGCCTATAGCAAATGGTTAGATGAACAAGAGGTAGATGTCAAAAAATCGGCACCGAAAAAACTCTATTGGGGCCAAGCAGATTGGTTCTTTGATCAAGAGGGCGTCGGTTTGCATTACCGTACAGATGAAATTGTCAAAGATAGTAAACAACTGGATATTTATCTCAGCAAAGCGCAAACACAACAAGTATTGAAAGCTGACGTTTATCAGCATATGTTCTAAACAACGAAAGTATTTAATTTGATGAGATATTTACCGAGATAAATATCAATTATTCGAAATGAAAGGTTGAAGCAATGGTGCAAAAAAATAAAATTTGGGCAAGCTCAATATTGGCAGTTTCTGTTGCATTCACGGCGTGTCAGCCACAACAAGCTGAACCTGAAAAAAAGCCGGATCAAGCCAAAACTGAACAGCCAGATTTGAGTGCAAAACTGATTGGTGATGCGGAAAAATTACAACTGAATTTACCTGAATGTGATGGCGGGGTCTGTCCTGAAATTTCAGTTGAACGCTTAAACAGTAATCAAGCCTTTATTGATGAATTTATTGATGCGGAAATTTTAAAACAGTTGGGAGAGATCCTGTCTGTTTCGCCTTTAGAAGATAAAACGCTGAGCAAAGACGCTCCCGCTGCAAGTGAAGTACCTGCAGCGTCTGAAGCAAAATCTGCTTTGGCAAAGGTTGAAACGCCCAAATTAAAATTGGAAAAAGCCACGCAGCCTTATATGCAAGCATTTTTAAATTTAGATAAAGAGTTGAAATCTTTAAGCGCCAATCAGCAAATCAGTTTGATGATTAAACCTAAAATATTGAATGCTGAAAAACCCTTGGCAACAGTGGTTTTAAATACCAGCTCATATTTAGGTGGGGCGCATGGTTCTTCTGCACAGCAATATTATAACTTCGATTTAAGCACTCAAAAATTGGTACAGCTCAATGACATATTGCTGCCCAATCAACGTACTAAACTTGAAAAGCTGGGCTATGAAGTCTTTAAAACTTGGGTGAAAGATGCCAAGTTGGCGGACAATGTTCAAGAATATGAACAGATTTGGAAATTTAAACTGTCTGATAACTTTTATCTAAGTCAGCAAGGTCTAATTTTGCAATATGCCGAATATGAAATTGGGCCATATGTGGCGGGTTTACCACGTTTGACCATTCCGTATGATCAATTGCAAAGTGTATTGAAAAAGCAATATCTACCTCCAGTTGAAGCTGTTGAAGCCTCAGCCGCAAAAGCAAATTAATTAGTTCAATGACTTACTCACTGTTTGATACGCATACGCATTTTGATGTTCCCGATTTTGACGCTGATCGGGAACAGTTGGCGTATGCTGCCAAACAGGCGGGTGTCGATGCGTTAGTATTGATTGGTTTTGTACAGTCACGTTTTCACGATTTGCTGCAAACCCAAGAGTTTTTAGATCGTTTATCCAATGCTCCCAAAAGCTATTTAGCTCCCGGCTTACATCCGTTTTATATTGAGCAACATCGTGCAGAACATTTGCTCGACGTGGAACAGATGCTAAAGCAGCATGATTGTGTTGCTGTCGGTGAGATAGGTTTAGATACTTTTTTGAAACAGCATAAACAGCCTGAACTTTTTCAAAAGCAGCAGCAGTATTTTTCCGCACAACTTGAATTAGCACAGCAGTTTGATAAACCAATATTGCTGCATATTCGTAAATCCCATGCGGAGGTGCTTTCGATGTTGAAAAAGCATCAATTTAAGCTCGGTGGTATTGCACATGCATTTAGTGGTGGTGTTGAAGAAGCGAAGGCATTTACCAAGCTAGGTTTTAAAATTGGTGTAACGGGGCAAATCACCAATCCCAATGCAAAAAAATTACATCAAGTGGTTCAGACTTTAGGGGCGGCACATTTGGTCTTAGAAACCGACTGTCCCGATATGACACCCTTATGTTGTCAGCATTCGACGGAAGGGCGTACCCGTAATACGCCGGTCAATTTGCCCTATGTCTTGCTGGGGTTAGCTCAGAGTTTAAATCGTACCGAATCTGAGATTGCAGATATATTATGGACTAATTCATTACAAGCATTGCATCTGGACGCTTAAGCGGCCAATAAATATTGACGCCGCTTGATTGAATCTGATTTTATTCGCATCGTGCATGCAATGATGGTTTTCTAAAAAAAGGCGCATTATGCAATTTCTAAAATGCTTTAGACTTGGCATTATGCTGTTAAATTATTTTGAGTGAGTTTCACATGGCACAAGGACTATTGGCTGGCAAACGCTTTTTAATCGCGGGTATTGCAAGTAAGTTATCAATCGCATTTGGTATTGCGCAAGCTTTACATCGCGAAGGTGCAGAACTGGCTTTTACTTATCCAAACGAAAAATTAAAAAAACGTGTAGATGATTTTGCTGAACAATTTGGTTCAACTTTAGTTTTCCCATGTGATGTAGCAGTGGACGCTGAAATTGATACCGCTTTTGCTGAACTTGCTAAACATTGGGATGGTCTAGATGGTGTTGTGCATTCAATTGGTTTTGCACCGGCACATACTTTAGATGGCGATTTCACTGATATTACCGACCGTGAAGGTTTTAAAATTGCTCACGACATCAGCGCATATAGCTTTATTGCGATGGCTCGTGCGGCAAAACCTTTATTGGCTGCACGTCAAGGTTGCTTATTGACGCTGACTTACCAAGGTTCTGAACGCGTAATGCCAAACTATAACGTTATGGGTATGGCAAAAGCGTCACTAGAAGCAGGCGTACGTTATTTGGCAACAAGTCTTGGTGCTGAAGGTATTCGTGTAAATGCGATTTCAGCAGGTCCGATTCGTACCTTAGCGGCTTCAGGGATTAAATCTTTCCGTAAAATGTTAGATCTAAATGAAAAAGTCGCACCACTTAAACGCAATGTAACTATTGAAGATGTCGGTAATGCAGCATTGTTCCTTTGCTCACCTTGGGCAAATGGTATTACAGGTGAAATTCTGTATGTTGATGCTGGCTTTAATACTGTAGGTATGAGCGCTGATCTGATGGCAGATGCTGAGTAATTCTCTTTAAGTTCCCTCTCTCTTTGGGAGAGGGCTAGGGTGAGGGAATAAAAACCTCTCCCCTTGCGAAACAGTGTTTCTCATCTCCTAGAAGGCATAGGTATCTACACAAATCCCAAGTTTTGGGTTAAATTGAAGAGCATGCTCTTCAATTTAATATCTCCCATCTTGATACACGTCTCGTCAGACGATACAACGCCCTCGTAAAGCTTAATATG
>NZ_VOZT01000074.1:0-12432 GCF_013419625.1 Acinetobacter sp. YH12070
GAAAATGTATATCGTTGGCAGAAGAAATTATTTAGACCAATTATCAAAAGCTTCATTGATGACTTTATTCTCGATAAAAATCATCTGCTACCACAGAGAATCTTTAAATAATAGTGCGTAAGTCCTAATTCATTAGATTTGTCATACAATCTTATACAACGCATTTAATAATATTTAATTAAAAAGTTAGATGAAATCAATCTTTTTAACAGCGTTGGCATGTATCTATAAAAGTCAGTATTACGATCTAGATTTATATTTGATGTAGCCCATTCAATCGGCAACGCATTAAGCGCTTTTAACATTTTGTCATATTGTTGCTGCGAAAAAATATGCTTGAATACATTACAAATGCGCAAGATTATGCATAATGGAATGGTCTCTAGTTACACAGGTTAAATTTATGGATCCGTCGCCGTGCGTTGGTCTGATTGAAGATATTCTTACAATCCAGAATGAGGAAGAGAGCTAATGGAATTTTTGTTAGATCCCGGAATCTGGGTTGGTTTACTTACATTAATTATTTTAGAAATTGTACTAGGGATTGATAACCTAGTCTTTATTGCCATTTTGGCAGAAAAACTCCCTCCAGAACAACGTGATAAAGCCCGCGTACTTGGTCTTTCACTCGCATTATTTATGCGATTAGGATTGTTATTTGCAATCTCTTGGTTGGTCACATTAACAAAGCCCTTGATTACCGTTTTTGATTGGACATTCTCTGGTCGAGATCTCATTTTATTGTTCGGTGGATTATTCTTAGTCTATAAGGCGGTCACAGAGCTGCATGAGAAATTAGAAGGTAAACCAGAAGTTCAAGTGACAACAAAAGTGGCTTATGCGAGCTTTACAGCAGTCGTGGCGCAAATTGTTGTCTTAGATGCAGTTTTCTCTCTAGATTCTGTCATTACAGCAATCGGTATGGTCGACAACATTTATGTCATGATGGCTGCAATGATTGTTGCAATGGCTGTGATGTTACTTGCATCTAAACCGTTAACGGCCTTTGTTAACCGACATCCGACCGTCGTGATCTTATGCTTAAGCTTCTTATTGCTTATTGGTATTAGTTTGATTGCAGAAGGTTTTGGTTTCCATATTCCGAAAGGCTATATCTACTCAGGTATTGGTGTTGCGATTATCATCGAAGCCTTTAACCAGTTTAGTCAGCGTAATGCTCAAAAACACGAAGCGAAAATTCCATTACGCCACCGTACTGCAGACAGTATTTTAAAGCTGATGGGTGGACGCTTAGAAGCCGATCAAGTCGGTAATCAAGCACAAGAAACCTTTGCAGACGAAGAACGTTACATGATTGGTGGTGTATTGACGCTTGCAGAGCGTTCAGTTGCGTCGATCATGACCCCTCGTAATCAAATTTCTTGGGTTGATTTAAATGACACACCTGAGCAAATTCGTGAGCAAGTCCTTTCGGTGCCGCACAGTTTATTCCCTGTGTGTCGTGGTAGCTTGGATAAAGTGATTAGTATTGTCCGTGCGAAAGAACTTATTGATGTTCTAGATAGCGAAGATGATCTAAAAGTATTGATTAAACGTCATCGTCCGATCTTTATTTTCCAAAAAATGAAGGTGATTGATGCGATTAATACCTTGCGTACCTCTAAAGGCTCTTTGGTACTAGTTACGGATGAATTTGGTGCGGTACAGGGTCTGATTTCACCACTCGATGTGTTTGAAGCAATTGCTGGTGAATTCCCAGATGCGGATGAACAACTTGATTTGATTAAAATCGATGATGAACATTGGAAAGCTTCAGGCATGCTCGATCTGTATCAGTTAGAACTTGAATTGGAAATGCTGGATTTGATCGAAGAAGATGATGGTTATATCAGTGTTTCAGGCCTTATTTTAGATCAGACCCACGGTAATGTAGAAGTCGGTACTGTGGTTGATTTTAAAGGCATTCAATTTAAAGTCACGGCAATGGATGAAAACCGCATTAGAACGGTTGATATCTATTACCAGGCCTAATGCTCAAATATTAAAAATGACCCTAAGACAGCTTTTCGAAGCTGTCTTTTTTATGACTAGAAAGTATAAGAAATCCTATATAACGAGGGCTGCAATTCACGATGTTAAAACGTATTATATTTACATGATGTAACAGTCAAAAAACGCTGCAACTTTTGAGCTTTTAGAGGGTTAAAGCGGTTCAAAAGTAAAAAATATTGATAGGGTTGGTTTTAAAGAGCATAAGTTAAATAGCGATTTATTTTAGCTCGGGGTTTTAATCATCATTGATGATCTATGAATAATTTTATTTCATTTAAATACCGCTTCGGAAAACTTTATAACTAGGGACTTTGAAAAAACATCAAAGTTAATCCATTAAGAAAATGGGTGTTGGTATGGCGATCACTGAGAATATCATTGATTTTTGCAAACTCACGATTGAAGAAAAACATGAGTTGTTTCAACGGCTCTGGGAGTTTGATCAATGTATTTTCCCGACTTCGAAAATTGAGCAACTTTATCAATACATGCATGACCCCGATATTGTTGCATTACCAATTATTCAGTATTTTGAGCAGGAAAAACTGATCGGGCAAAACATTGTGCGTATATTAAAAATTATGCATAACAATCGGCCGATTTTTATTTTTAATTCACGGGCAGGGGTATTGGTAGATTACCGGCGGAAAAACCTGACCTTAAATTCGGCGATTAAAGTGGCGATGCAGCATCAGATTCGATTTCCAGCGATTCCGATGTGGTTTGTGGCTACATTGGCACAACCAAAGGTATATACATTATTTGCCTCGCGCTCTGTTAAGTTTTATCCAAGGCACGGTGTCCCGATGCCCACTGAGTATGCGGATGTTTTAAATAGTTATAAAATCCGTCAGCATGATGTGCAGCATCGGGCTGAGGATATTTTTGTTCATCGTTGTGATTTACCGAAGGTGACGCCTGAGCAGTTGGTTCGGCTACGGAAAAAATCTGATGAACATGTTCAATTTTTTATGCAGCACGTGCCAGATTATTTTGATGGCATGGGGTTAATGTGTATTTGTAAATTAAATGTATCAACCATTTTTGAAGCAAGTATGAATCTGGCAGTTGGGCGGGCAGTTTAATGATGGACATGGATGTGTTATGCGACAAATGACGATATATCGATTATTCGGTTTCGGCGCGGCGATCTTTTTAACGGCTTGTCAGCCAGCAGAGCAAAAAGTACAGGAGCAATCGCAGAAATGTGTTGCCCCCGAAAAACTGGTCAAACAAATTTATGATCAAGAGTTGAAATTGCATGCTTTGAGTAAAGATCAACTTACTGCCTATTTTGAGCCATCGTTAGCGGAACGTATGCAAGCAGAAATTAACTGTAAGCAGTCGCAACAAGCGTGTAATGTGGATTTTGATATTTTCACGGATAGCCAAGATCCGCAGCAAGATTCGAAAAAAGGTGTTCAGCCTAAACTGAGTTTTGATGAAAATAAAAACGTCGTTCGTGCTGAGTTTAAAATTGGTGATGAAGCCAAAGTCTTAAATTATGAAATGAGTGATGGCGACTGTTCAAAAATCAAAAATATTGTCTATGCGGGGGACTATGACCTCGACATGATTTTGAGTAATCCAACAGAAACGATCGAAGATTCAGAAATGTTTGATGCCAATGCTGCAATTGACAGTACGGCACAGTAAATTTTTTGTCGCATATTAATTAGTACAAAACAGTATGAATCCCTGAACAGCTTGAGTCTTTACTCAAGCTGTTTTTGTTTTTCTCAAGCTATCATAGCTTCATAGTGCATAAATTTGCATGTTGGCAAGTTGATTGAAATCATCTTCATTGAGATTATAAATTTCATCTAAAAATGCAACATTAAAACTGCCGACACTTGAGCTAATTTCATAGGCTTTTTGACCCGCAATCGCAAAGTGCAAATGTGCTGCGACCGTGCCAGCAGTTAGCGTTTCACTCACGGCGCAATACGCCGCTGTTAACGCACCTAAAGCGCAGCCAGAAGCCGTCACTTTGGGTTGTAAGTAAGATCCACCATTAATCTGTATCACCGCATTCATTTCTTTCGATAAGATGAAATCCGATTCGCCTGAAATTGCCACACATTCACAGTGTTCTAATAAGGGCGCAGCATTTAAGTAAATTTCTGCACTATTGAGCGTGCTATCGACACCGCGTGACTCACCTTGATTACCTGTAAGACCACTGATTTCTGATGCATTGCCACGAATAATACTTGGCTTGTATTGGAGTAATTGGTCAACCATTTCAGATCGCCACGGCAAAACGGGGCCATAACCGACAGGGTCAAGCACCCAAGGTTTATTTAAATTTTGTGCTGTTTGTGCAGCAATTTGCATGGCCTGCATTTGTTCAGACGTTGGCGTACCTATATTAATATTCAATGCACTGGCAATTGAGGCAAAGCTTTCGGCTTCAAAGGGATTGTCAATCATTGCAGGAGAAGCACCCGCAGCCAAAAGGACATTGGCGACATAATTGCTCGCGACTGCATTGGTGATGATATGCACCAAAGGCTGTTTGGATTGAAGTTCAATCCACGCATTGATGACGCTTTGTAAAAGTGGGCTATTTAAGTCAGTTAATTCAATGTTCATGGTTGTTTCAAAATTTTCAGATTGATTCATTGTTTTCTCCCTTAGCGGGTGAAGTAATGGTCTTGATGTTTACAATTACGGCAGAACAGGGTCACATAATCTGCGGCATCATAATCGACAGAGAGCTCTTGTGAACCACAGTACATGCAGCGCTTTGTGGAATAAAAATTTAAGCGAGGTTCGATTTTTTTCCAAGCATGGCGTATCGGTTGCACAAAGATACTTTCATCGAGTCCTAAAAAGTTAAAGAGTAAAATTTCACTCATTTTACTAAAGGGGAGTTGTGGCGGACGAGGGAGGGTAAAGGTTTCCCATTTTTCCTGTAAGCCACGTTCACGGTATTGCTGTAAGGTCTTTTTTAACAGATTGGTATTAATGAAATTTTCATTACGCACTTGCAGGGCTTTTTGTTTATGTAGGTATTCGAGTGCTGACTGAATCATATAATAAATCTGCCCAACCGCTAGATGGTCGAGTAGGCGATAACAGAACACTTGAAAGCTTTTATTCCCTGCAATTTGAATACCCCATGTCTTACAGTAAAACTGCATGAATTGCACAATTTCTTGAAAAAGTAGGAGATACAAGCATTCTTTCACTTCGTCAGCACTTTTAAAGGGAACACCCAAGGCTAAATTTTCATAAAACCAATGACGGAGTTGCTGCGCTACGCTAAAAAGACTGGGCTCCGAATAGCCATCCAGACGGACATTGATATAATACTGTTCAGCTTGTAGTGCATCATCTTTCACAATCAAAATTTGCTCATGCACGAGATGCTTTTTGAGTGATTGTTGGAAGAAATAATTCGGGCTGATGTTGTGATATTTAATCGTATCCCAGTCGATAAATTCTTGATGTGCCGTATGTTCTTGGACATGATTATCCAATAAAGCCAGCAAAAAGAGTTTCTGTAAAAAACTCAGTTCACTTAATTCACGCTCAACGATATCTTTATTTTTAAGTTTACGCTGTTCTTGTAAACGGGTTTCTTTCAGGAGTTTTTTTCGCGCAGCCTGACAGTTTTCACAATGACAGTTGTATTGCTGTTCTGGAAATATTTGATGATGACAGTGGCTACACTGATAAAAATTAAATTCTTGCTCATCTAATTTTTCAGCATCTACCCAATACATAGATGCACGACACAACGGGCATTGCGTACTTTCATCCATTTGTTTGCGTAGAATATTGAACATGTTTCCAGCGTTTCTTGAAAGATTAAATTGATTATACACATCTCTGTTTAAAGACGGGGTTGCAATTTGAGTTGCGGCAGCTCAGGCGAGAAGTCGACATATAAAAAAAGCTGCATAGTGATGATGCAGCTTTTAGTCAGAATGGATTATTAATAGGCGGCTGGGCATGGGATCGATTCGTCCTCCTCTCCAAGTTGTTTGGCTTGTATTAAAGCTTGCACTTTTTTAGACGCGACTTTTTTAGTGCCTAATGCACTATATGAGTTAAGTAATGAACTGACCTCAAAGGCTTTGAGTGGAATCCCTTCGCAAGTCATAAACATTGCAATTACTTGATGGTCGATATTTGCAGCATCAAGCGCTTGCAGGGTCTTCATATTTTCAATACGGATGATGTGTTCTTTAATAAACATAATGCACCTCTTTTTGTTTTAGCCTGATGATTTTGCTTTTGGCAATTAAGTAGATGCAAAACGCATGCTCAACTGTTTTGAGTAGAGATTTTAAAGCAGATAAACTGTATATTTACTTACTAAGGTATTGAAAATAAATTATTAATTTAAAAGTAACAAAATAATATTGATGAGTGTTTCTATCCCAGATGCATTCTCAAAATGCTTAAACTGTTGAAAAAGAAACATCTTGGTGCATGGTTTAAACAGAAGTATGCAATCAAATCCAAATGAGAAGACTGAGATTATTTGAGAGCTTAGGTGCTTTTTGGAAGGAAACAGCTAAGCGATTGGATTTGAAAAGTATATTTGTATATATTGAGCTTATAATTCTAATGATCTAGGCTTCTAGGATTGAAACCAAGCGGAATCTACTGAACTTGATACACAGTATGATTCAGCTGGATTTCTAAAGGTTTTGATCTTTTTATCCTTTCTTTGTATGGAATACACATGTCAGACGCACTTAAAAACAGCAATATCACTCGCATGCAATTATATAAGCAGCCACAGGGTACGGTTGGCGCGCTGATTATTGGGCATGATCAAACACTAGAAAAGACGATCGAGTTATTGGGCCTGGCTCAGCAACATCAAGTATCTAAAATTTATGTGGCGGGTGCGACGGAAGAAATTCAGCAATTCCTCACTTCAAAAGTCACGGCATTTCAATTTTACTTTGCAGCAGACTACGACAGTGCACTCGATTTAATTTTCGCAAATCAATAATCCTCTAAGTCTTAAGCAGGAAAGTTTGAGCGCAATAATTTGAACGTACAGATGGATTAAGCACCTGTACTTTCTCTTTCTAGTATATAGGCGCTTTATTTATTTTAGGTAGATAAAAAAATTTGCACATTGTTATAGCTGTACTCAACTCAGGCATTTATTTTGCTTAAACATGGCGAAAATATGTGCCAGCCTTTAAATTATTCTATAAAGATGATTGAAAACAACATGCGCTGAGCCCATATATAAATCATTGTAAATGCGAAGACAGCTTATGCATCTTGTCGTATGATCAAGTCATTCACAATGTGTTCAAAAAGCTGATGAAGCAATAACTAAGGAATAGGACGAGATATGAATATTGCGGCAAATCCAGTGGTCGAAGCAGACCAAACTGTTTATTTAAAAGACTATCAAAAACCATCATTTGTCGTAGATAGTATCGATCTTGATATTCAAGTCTTTGATGACCATACCAATGTAAATGCAAAATTAGTGATGCAGCGTCAAACGGCAGGGGATTTGGTGTTATTGGGTCGTGATTTGGAACTCAAATCAATTCGCTTAAATGGTCAAGTTTTGCCAGCAGATGTCTATGTTGTAGATGCAGAACAACTGGTGATTTCAAATGCACCTGACCAAGCTGTCATTGAAACTGAAGTCGTGATTCATCCTGAAAGCAATACTCAACTCGAAGGTTTATACCAAGCGGCAGGCGATTTATTCGTTACTCAAAACGAGCCTGAAGGCTTCCGTAAAATTACCTATTATCCTGACCGTCCTGATGTGCTATCGGTATTTACCACACGTGTCGAAGCGGATAAAAAATTCCCTGTATTACTTGCCAATGGTAATTTGATTGAAGCGGGTGAAACCTGTGAAGGTCGTCATTATACCGTTTGGCAAGATCCAACCAAAAAACCATCGTATCTATTTGCTTGTGTGATTGGTGATTTGGCAGTACTTAAAGACACTTATGTGACGTCTGAAGGTCGTAATGTTGCTTTAGAAATCTATGCAGAAGAAAAAGACATTCCAAAATGTCATATTGCCATGGAAGCTTTAAAACATTCGATGCGTTGGGACGAAGAACATTATGGTCGTCCTTATGATTTAGACAATTATATGATCGTGGCAACCAGTGCATTTAACATGGGTGCAATGGAAAACAAAGGTTTGAATATTTTCAACACCTCTTGTGTGCTTGCTGATGAAGAATACACCACAGATGCAGCGATCATGCGTGTTCAGTCTGTGATTGCACATGAATACTTCCATAACTGGACAGGTAACCGTATTACATGTCGTGATTGGTTCCAACTTTGTTTAAAAGAAGGTTTGACGGTATTCCGTGATCAGTCGTTCTCAGAAGATTTACAATCTGCTGCGGTACAACGGATCGATGACGTTGCTGTGTTAAAAGCTCATCAGTTCCCAGAAGATTCAGGCCCGCTTTCACATCCACCGCGTCCAGATCATTTTGTTGAAATTAATAACTTTTATACCGCAACTGTGTATGAAAAAGGTGCGGAAATTAACCGCATGATGGCGACACTCCTGGGCAAAGAAAAATTCCGTGCAGGTACTGACGAATATTTCAAACGCCACGATGGTCAAGCCGTGACTGTTGAAGATTGGGTGGCAGCACTGACAGCAGGTTCAGGTGTAGATTTATCGAGTTTCTTGATTTGGTATAACCAACCGGGCACACCAAAACTTGAAGCAAAAGGTGAGTACGATGCTGCAAATCAAACCTATACTTTAAGCTTGAAACAAAGCTTAAAAGCGCATCCGAAATATCCAAATTTAAAAGCTGTGCCTATTCCTGTGGCTTTGGCATTGTTTGATGCCACGAGTGGTGAACAGTTAGTTCTCAGCTCAGATGCATTGGTTGAAAATGGCATCAAAGATGGCGTGTATTTATTTGATACCGATACTGCAACGATTACATTTAGCGGTGTAAAAACCCAGCCTGTTGTGTCTTTACTGCGTAATTTCTCTGCACCTGTTAATCTTGAATTTAACTATTCAGATGAAGAGCTTGCTTTCCTGATGCAGTACGAGCCGAATGGTTTTAACCAATGGCAAGCCAGCCAAACCTTGTTAGAACGTATTTTGTTAAATGGCCATGATGCTGACATCTATGTCCAAGCTATACAAAATACATTACCAGCATTGGTTGAGCGTGATCCATTACTTGCTTCACGTTTATTCGATGTACCGACAGAGGGTTATTTAGGTAGCCGTATTGATACCGACTACAGTCCTGCCCAAGTGCAAGAACAGCGTGAAGCACTGTTAAGTCGTGTGGCACGTGAGTTAGGTTCATTCTTTAAAGAGACTTATGCAACTTTAGACCCAGATGCGCAGAAAGAGTTTTCACAAGCTATGGGTGTTCGTGCATTGAAAAACATCATGTTGAGCATGATGGCACGTCAAGGCGATGCATCTGTATTTGAATTGGCTTATGAACAATTCAGCTCAACAGGCAATATGTCTGAACGTCTTGGTGCTTTAAAAGTATTGGTTTGGAATGATGCACCACAAGCACAGCAAGCTTTAGAAACCTTCTATACACGCTTTAAAAATGAAGCTTTGTCGATGGACCAATGGTTTATGTTGCAAGCGGCACATCCGAAAGCAACTGCGGAAACTATCAAGGCACTGACTGCTCATCCTGATTATGACTTGAAAGTTCCGAACCGTATTCGTGCGGTTACAGGCGGCTTAAATAGCAATCCTGTCAACACTTGGAGCTTTGGTGTGCAGCACATTGTTGAATTGGCAAAATTCCTCGATGAGAAAAATCCAATTGTCGGCTCACGTTTACTGCAAATTTTGTCCCGTTGGTACACTTTGGCAGAGCCACAACGTAGTGAAGTCAAAACGAAACTTGAAGCGCTTAAACCTGTTGTGAAATCGAAGAATGTGTCAGAAACCTTAAACAGCATGTTAAGTGTTTAATCGTTCAACCTCTTTGTACGATTGATTTGAGTTAAATCAGTCGTACTGAAATGAGCCTGTTGCCATGGCTATGGCAGCAGGCTTTTTTATATCCAGTCTTTTTATCCAATCTTTAGCTAGGATTGAAAATCAATCATGTTTAGATGACTGAAACTGAATGATTTTCTCTAATTATTCATTTAAATTACATAATATTTGCAATACAAATCACATAATGGCGTTACAATGATGTGGGTTTATCGTATTTCTAACTATATGCGATAAGGCATCCAAGTTTATGAATGTTTAGATATTTTTATCTATTTCATTATGCAAGATTTTTGAGGCGAGTCATGTTAGTTAAGGTTGATGATGGTTTTTATTTAAACTCACATCATATTATTGCAATTCGGATTAATAGAGATTTGCTTGATACCTTTGTTGTTTCGGTAGAATACACACCGAACAGTGTGCAAAACACAGGTGTATTTGAAAAGAAATTCAATGCGCGCCGTGACGCAGAACAATACCTACAGACTCTGAATCAAATCATTGGTAAATCGTAAAAGCTAAAGTGCATATCGAATATTGTCTAGATTGAAAGCGATATGATATGCATTAGACTTAGATTGACGTCTAGCAAAAGGGATGAAACGCATCCCTTTTTTTGTGCTTATCTGAGCGAAACTAATGTGAAGAATTGAAAATAAATCATTCTATCGATACAACTCGATTTGCACGTCCGATATTTTCCTGACATGCTGTAGCCATCGAAAATGAGTTAAAACTATATGCGAATCAGTATTGTGGGTGCAGGTCGTGTTGCACATCATTTGCTCAAAGTACTTCATCCACAACATCACATTGTGCAAGTTTATGCGCGAAATCTTGAAAAGGCAGAAAAACTTGCAGCAAGTGTAGGTGCAAAAGCCGTTGATACCCCGACAAAGTTGAATGCTGAGATTGATCTTTTGATCATTGCGGTGAGCGACCAATCGATTGCAACCGTTATTCAGCAAGTTACAGCCTATCTGCCACAGGTTTTGATCGTGCATACTTCAGGTAGCACCAATATCACGGTACTGACCCAGCAGCATTTGCGAGCAGGGGTGTTTTATCCTTTACAAACCTTTAGTTTAGATCGAGATGTGGACTGGACGTCTACACCGATCTTTGTAGAAGCCGCGGATTCTACAGATTTGAGGACACTAACAGATTTAGCAAACAGCATGAGTCAAAGGGTTTATCAATATGATTCGGCACAGCGCTTGAGTCTGCATCTTGCTGCGGTGTTCGCATGTAATTTTAGTAATTATTGTTATGACATGGCAAAGCAGATTGTTGATGCAAAACAAGTCGAATTTAGCTTACTTTATCCTTTGATTTTAGAGACAGCCAATAAAGCTACTCAGGCTGAACCTAGTAACATGCAAACAGGTCCTGCAATGCGTGGGGATCAAAATATCATGTTGATGCATGCCAATATGCTTGAGCAAGCTGATCAAGTCGATCTGAAAGTGGTCTATGAAATGCTGAGTCAGCAGATTCTTGGGCATCATCAGAAATAAACAATCCATATAGAATAATGAATATTTATTAGCTTAGACATACATGTCAAACAGGATGTTACATGGCAAAAGATTTTAATAGTCCGCAAGTGGTCGAAAGTTATGATGCACATATACGAAAATTAATTCCCGGCTATGAACTTGTCCATCAACAGATTCAGGCGGTGTTGAATTGCCATGTCGCTGAAGATGCCCATGTACTGATCATTGGATGTGGGACGGGCTATGAATTGGGTTATCTCATGGCCTTGAATCCAACATGGTCATTTACCGTTACAGAATTGTCTGAAAACATGCTGAATCAAACACGCCAACGTGTTGAAGCTGCTGGACAGTTGCATCGCGTTAATTTTATTTTGGGCAGTCATACTGCTTTTGAGCAGTTGAGTTGCTTCGATGCGGTGCTGAGTATCTTGGTGACGCATTTCATTGCGTTGTCAGAGAAAACGAATTTTTTAGCAAAAGCATTTGAACTGCTTAAACCGCAGGGCATTTTTTTAAGTTTTGACTTGATGCAAACTCATTCGCGTTTTGAGCAGTATGTACTGCCTGAGTTTTGCAAAATGCAGGGTTTATCTGCATCGCAAGCGACAAAAATGATGCAACGTTTAGAAGATGATTTTGAACTGATTAGCCAGCAGTATTATCAAAGCTTACTAACGGAAATAGGCTTTGATCAAATCTATTGTTTCAGTCAAATCTTTAGCTATGCGGCTTACAGTGCTTTTAAAACGTCTATCGAATTAAAATAACAACCAAATAAATAATAATTTCTATAGTAATGGCAGCCCTTTATCTGTGACAGGTGAACCGTACCGGGTTTGTCGGAGACTCAGTATTCTGAGAGAATGTTCCGATGACCAAATTAAAATATACCCCTGAAATCAGAGAAAGATCGGTTCAATTATTGATTGAATCTGAAAAAGACTATCC
>NZ_VOZT01000075.1:0-12154 GCF_013419625.1 Acinetobacter sp. YH12070
AGTTGTATGAGGGATAAGGGCAAATTGTAGGTTTTATCTCAGGTTCAAATTTAAGATTTTAGCAGCACTCCAAACTCTACAATTTGCGTATAGTGGTAGCTAATCACTATATCAATCAAGATACAAGTAGCACTGCTACGCAAGGGAGAGGTTATAAACCTTATCGATTAGGCACCAGCACATAGCGACCATTTTCAAAGATCCAGTACATGCCACTTGGGGGTGCAGGTAAACCTAAACGCTGCCAATCACTAATAAAGGTATAGGTCGAACTCGAAATACTAGCGCTGGCAGGATCGCCATTGACCCAACTATAGCTCTGCGAATTTTGAGTAATCGTGGTCGGCGCATTGTATTGAATACTAATGCCACTTTGTGGATACTGCGGATAAGGTCGATTTGGATATTGCGGATAAACCGGCGGACGACTTGGATACTGAGGATAATGTTGAGGATAATTCGGCGCATGCTGCGGATAGCCAGGCCGATTCATCGACGGTGGACGGTGTTGTGGTTTTGATGTATCTACACCTTGGTAATTTGCCCACTTGTTTTCCGCAAAAGTACTGGCTGAAGCACTGATCAGCATCACACCTGCAATCGCATAGAATAATGTGGTTTTCACTTAAGCTCTCCTCGACGGTTTATACGCTCAGTATAAATTCCATTGTAGGAGAAAAAATGGATAAAAATCCATCAAGTGCAAGAATTTGTTAATTTTCCGACCAAGCTGATCGCACCTTCAGGCTAGCCTGTTTTTCATTGGATTATGCTAAGATTGATTTTATTTCGTAGTGGATCAAATGCTGTGTCTGAATTAAGTTTTGACCGACTTCATCAATTTTTTTCTAAAGTTCCAAGTATTCAAGAACAACTGATTGACTCGTACGGAACCGATGGTAAAACTGCTTGGTGGTTTAAATTTCAAATTAATGTAGATCACCCTTTAGCATGGCAAACTGTTCAAGAATTGGGCCATGTATTGAACTATATTTCTAAAAATGAACGCTTACCGACTCAATTTTTACCGGTTTCTCCGCCACCATATATGAATGGCGAAGCAAGACAATTCTTGTCTTGGGTGATTCAATGTAACCACGCCGATTTTCCACCAGATATCATCTGTGACTGGTTAGAAGCTCGTTTGCCACAACCAGTAGATGATGCCGATAAATGGAAAATCAAAACCGATATTAAAGAATTGGATCAAATGTCAGATAAAGATTTAGATCAAATCGTTCCGCCGAATCCTGTACCGAAGAATTAAAACTGATTAAATTCCTCCTAACCTCCCTTTAAAAAAGGGAGGAAAGTCCCTCTTTTTAAAAGAGGGATTTGGGAGATTAAGACAATTCTAAAAAGTAGATATTCCGCTCCATTCCATAAAGCGATACAACACATATTTCAAGGTCGATTCATCCGCATATTTACTATAATCGACACTCATTTGTTTACCATCCAGATTTGACCAAGCCGTATTAAAGTACTGCGATGCATCTTTAAAAACTTGCGCATTTTTCAGACCAATCACGCGTAAATCCGTTTCTAAATTATAGTTTTTCAAGTTACGCGCGGTGAAATTTGCCGAACCTAAAATCATATCGGCTTGATAAGCAGTTCGTTTTAAAATCATCTTGCTATGGCACTGCTCACCTTGGGTATTACACCAACGTACATCAATACCCGCCTCATGTAATTCGGATGCTACAGGTCGATTTGGAATGCCATTTTTGGTTCGTCCAAAAGCATCCTTATTCGGATCGAGTAATACACGAATTTTCACGCCACGTTCATGTGCAGCAATGAGTGCTTTGATAATTTTACGTTCTGACAAGTAGAACATCGCGATATCAATTTCAGTTCCAGCTTTCTTCGCACTATCAATTAAGTCGAGTGTGGCATCATAAATGGCTTTTTCAGTCAGCACTTGAACCTGTGGCTGAGTTTTCGCGGCTTCAACATCTTTAATCACTACAAATGGAATATTAGCTTTAGACATCATGCCTACGGCTTGCTCGGTCTTTAGCAGATCAATCGCGGTCATGCCTTTGACGGTTAAGGCCACATTGGAATGTCGTGAGCTACCATCATGCGGATTCATAGAGGTGACCAAACCTTTCCAACCGTCAACGGTATCGACCACCAAGGTTTTACGATGATTGGCTTTAAAGTTAAACAGATCCATATAACTACGAATCGTCACTTTCTCGGTTCCCAATGGGTTCGGTAACCAACCTTTTTGTGGGTTATTGCCAATATCTTGACAGCAGATATACCAAAAGCCTGACCATGCAGGATTGGAAGCACGAAGCGGTACCAAATTGGTTTCCATCAACTCAATGCCCCCTTGTCGTAATTGACGATAATGTTCAGGTTGAATGCCGCCATATACCGAATTGACCGGGTCAGTAATCACAAAAATTTCCACTTGAGGAGATAGACGACGCTTCAAAATCAGTGCATCGGTCAGTTCCTGTGTTAATGGTTCATGTTTTAATTGAGAGTCGCCAACTTGAGGATTAAAGAGAAACATATCCAACACAATGGTCGACTGTGCTTCCTCAATCATTTTCAGCATTTCTTTAAAAATGCGATGTTCCTGTTGCTGCTTTCCTTGCGCATCGATATAGGTTTCATCCACTAAAAAGTTCACTTCAGCATGGCGAAGTTTTCCCGTGTAGTTCAACCCTTCTGGGAGTGGCTTTAGCGTGTGATAGGTTGCCGAGGCCAAATAACCTAAAACTAATAAACCAATGACCACACCCACATAGCGACGACGTGACCAATTGAGCTTGTGATGT
Source organism: Acinetobacter sp. YH12070 (assembly GCF_013419625.1). Classification (NCBI taxonomy): domain Bacteria; kingdom Pseudomonadati; phylum Pseudomonadota; class Gammaproteobacteria; order Moraxellales; family Moraxellaceae; genus Acinetobacter; species Acinetobacter sp. YH12070. The sequence continues at coordinate 2,802 of NZ_VOZT01000075.1, forward strand.
ATTCGTTGAATGATGCGCATAAGAAAAAACCTAGTCTAATGCGCTCAGACTAGGTTCTATTCATTGATTTTTCAAGAGGATTTCTGTGACTTTACCTAGACTTACTTAGAGAAGTCTGTGCAAATTCAATTAGAAACCAAATTCAAGACCAACCGTAAAATTACGACCGACTTGTGGAATATTGGCAAGGAATGACGTATGAGAGTAAACATCTTCATCCAATAAATTATTGGCTTTGAAATAGACTCGATAATCATTTTGATCTTTCAATTGACCACTATAGGCCACACCCAAATTCACCATGTTGTAGCCATCTGTTTCACGCTCAAATGCAGTAATTTTGTCTTGTTTGAATACATGTGAATATTCTGCAAGACCTGACCAACCATCGGCAAAGTCAACATCGACCTTGGTTCCTAAGCGCCCGGCAGGCACACGTGGCGCATTTTCACCATCAATTTTGCCGCGAACATAATCACCAAAGACACTGAGTTTATACATGTCATTTACTGCATAACCCACTTGAGCTTCCGCGCCATAGAACTTGGCTTTGTCTTGGGTGTAATCAACTAAGCGGAAGTTTTCAAAATTATCTTTGGTTGCTGCATAAATGTAGTTGTCATACCAGTTGTGGTACACATGAACGTGATAATCCAACTGATCTTTTTCATAATGGAAACCTAATTCGAGATTATTAGATTTTTCAACATCTAGATTTTCATTCCCACGTTCATAGGTATTGGTCGCAAAATGCTTACCATCTGCATACAGCTCTTGCGCCAATGGCAAACGCTCTTGATGAGAACCCACCAAGGATAATTTATAATTGGGTGCAAACGCCCAATTCACAGCACCTGAATAAGAAATGCCATAATCATCATAATCTTTTTGTGCAGAATCGATCTGAATTTTCTGCTGATCGACACGGGCGCCCAGCTCGACATGAAAATCACCAAATTGTTTATGCTCTAAACCAAACACACTCCATTTTTGGGTTTTATTTGGGTTCATCAATGACTCTTCACCACTGATATTGAGCTTTTGCTGATTGTATTGTGCGCCAATCACACCTTCCCAATCCGCAATCGGGTTATGCACCAACTCTAAACGGCCATCATAACCTTTACTTTTAAAGGTCGTTGCCGCTGTATCACCTTCAATTTCATCATGTTGATAATCGGTATAACTTGCATGTGCACGGAGTTTTTGGAAGCCCGCAAACGGATTCGCAAGTTCGGTACGGAAATCATAGCGTTCTGACTTTAAGTCGACCCATGGGCCTGCGGCATCATGATCGTGATCATGTTCATCATGCGCTGAATGATCATGTTCATCGGTATGCCCATGGTTGTCATGACCATCACAATGTAAATGGTCATCATGTGGATGGCAGCTTTCATATTCATGACTATGACCCGGCAAGCCATATTGGTCTTGACGGTTGCTATAAGACAGTCCAGCAAAACCACGATCATGAATCCATGACGCACCTACACTGACATTTTGCCCTTCTGCAAAAGTATTACCGACTCGGCGTTCTTTTTCTAATTCGCCATCATGATCATGAAAATAATTGGGTGCAATATAGTCATTGGCTTTACGTTTCGAGCCTTCTACACGGATGGCAAATTGCTCACCTAAAGCAGCCGTCACACCGGCACTCGCCAATTTTTCATCACTGCCTGAGTTATAACGAACCCCAACTTGCCCTTCATAACCTTTATCAGGAATAGAGGTAGGAATCTTTTGATCCGTCACGTTGACCAAACCGCCGACTGTTCCTGCAGCATATAACAGTGTTGATGGTCCACGGATCACTTCAATTTGTTTGGCCAAAATCGGATCTACCGTCACTGCATGGTCAGGGGATAAAGTTGAAACATCTACTGTTTCAGATGCATGCTCCAACACTTTGACACGTGGCCCATCTTGACCACGCAGCACAGGACGACTTGAACCTGCACCAAACTGATTTGAATATACACCGGGCTGTCCGGCTAACGCATCACCAATTGTGACGCCACCTTGTGCAAGGGCTTTATGTTGAATGACATTATCGGCAACAGCAAAATCTGCCGCACTTTGGTTTAAGGGATGGACCTGAACATTAATGGCTTCGAGCTTTTGTACCTGTTGTTCTGGGTCATCGGCATAAAGGTTGGGTGCAATCACTGCAAAAATCGAAACAGTTATTAAATTCTTATGAAAAGACATGTTGAAGAGACTCAAATCAGGATATTTTTGAATAATGTTATAATATAACATTTCATTCGTTTTGCAATAAAAAACATTCTAATCTGCCCAAATCATATACACTCACCGATACTACATTGTATTTATTCATATATTTATTTTAGTTCAATGCCTTTTACCATATCCCATGCTGTACTCGCACCGCCTATTTCCAAGTTAAGCGGAAACCGCCTGCCTATTGCAGCACTCGCAATTGGTAGCATGGTGCCGGATTTATTCCGTTTATTTACTAATGCTGACTACAATGGATCCCATCAATGGTCGGGGTTAATTTTTCCAAACTTAATCCTAGGTTTGCTGTTTTGTGTGCTGTGGTATGTGCTCTATCGCCCGATGTTATTTGCTTTTTTTGGTTTAAATAAGCCGCTGAATCTACAGAATTTCAATAAATTTTGCGGATTTATACTCAGCCTTATCCTCGCACTCATCGTTGGAACATCGACGCATATTGTTTGGGATGGCTTGACCCATGTTGACTTTCGTACCTTTGCTTTTAAGGATCTGTTAAGTCTGCCGATTCAATTTTTTGGTCATTCATATCCCCTACATCGCGTGTTGCAAATTGGATTATCTGGCTTGGCACTCCCCGTTTTGGCATGGATGATTTATCGTCATCATCTTCACTATCGAAGTACTGCAAACGTCCCCACATCCATCAAAGTCTATGTATATGGTTTAGCGGCCCTGTCTTTAGCTGCGGGCATCGCAAGTTATTTTTATTTTGCTGACAGTATTTATTCAGATGCATTTGTGCATGACTTGTATGCCTATGTCGGCAAAGCCATTAATTATTTTTTCCGTGCATTTTTAGCCACGTTTAGCTTCGGTAGTCTGATATTTCTGATCTTAAACAAGAGCACCAATATTTTTTCAACGTCATCGGCTTAAGCCCATCATTGACCGAAAATTTGCTGTAAATTTGGCAGTTTTAGCAATAAGTCCTTGTGACAAAACAGCCAAAAAGAGGCATAATCCCCTATTCGAATAAAAGCGGTGCGCTGTTTACGCATTCGCTGACCTTAACCCATATAGTTGGATTTCTAACGCTATGATGCGAACTCATTACTGCGGCTCACTTACTGAAGCCCAAATCGACCAAACCGTTACATTATGCGGTTGGGTTCACCGTCGCCGTGACCACGGTGGTGTAATCTTCCTTGACATGCGCGACCGTGATGGCCTTGTTCAAGTAGTGATTGACCCTGATACTCCTGAAGCTTTCGCGACTGCTGATAAATCACGTTCAGAATTCGTATTAAAAATTACAGGCCGTGTACGTCGTCGTTACGAAGGTACTGAAAACGCGAATATGACTAGCGGTCAAATCGAAGTTCTTGGTAAAGAAATCGAAGTTCTTGCTGGTTCAGAAACTCCGCCATTCCCATTGAATGACGACAATACAAATATTTCTGAAGAAGTACGTTTGAAATATCGTTTCTTGGATATCCGTCGTCCAGAAATGTTAGATCGTCTTCGTTTCCGTTCTAAATTAACCAACCTAATTCGTAACTACTTCGAAGAAAATGGTTTCTTGGACGTTGAAACACCAATTTTAACGCGTGCGACTCCTGAAGGTGCACGTGACTATTTAGTACCAAGCCGTGTTTCTAACGGTAGCTTCTATGCGCTTCCACAATCTCCACAACTATTCAAACAGTTGTTAATGGTTGGCGGTATCGATCGTTACTACCAAATTGCTAAATGTTTCCGTGATGAAGACTTACGTGCTGACCGTCAGCCTGAATTCACACAAATCGACGTTGAAACATCGTTCATGAGTGACGATGACATTATGGATTTGATGGAACGTTTAACGGTTAAGATGTTCAAAGAACTTCTAAACGTTGAATTCGACAAGTTCCCACGTATGACTTATGCAGATGCAATGCGTGACTATGCATCTGATAAACCTGACTTACGTATTCCTTTGAAACTTGTTGATGTTGCAGACATGATGCAAGACGTTGAGTTCAAAGTATTCGCAGGTCCTGCTAAAGACCCTAAAGGCCGTATTGTTGCGCTTCGCGTACCAGGTGCTGGCGCGCTTCCACGTAGCCAAATCGACGAATATACTAAATTTGTTGGCATTTATGGCGCGAAAGGTTTGGCTTACATCAAAGTCAACGAGCTTGAAAAAGGTATTGAAGGTCTTCAATCTCCAATCGTTAAATTTATCGAGCCTATCGTACTTGATCTATTGAAACGCGTTGGTGCTGAAAATGGCGACATCGTATTCTTTGGTGCGGACAAAGCGAAAATCGTAAATGATGCGATGGGTGCTTTACGTATTAAAGTCGGTCACGACATGAAACTTGCAACTTGCGAGTGGGCGCCACTTTGGGTTGTTGACTTCCCAATGTTCGAAGAAACTGATGACGGTAAATGGACCTCTGTGCATCACCCATTCACTTTACCAAAATCAAGCGTTGAAGATGTGAAGAGCAACCCAGGTGAAGCTTTATCTGTCGCGTACGACATGGTGTTGAACGGTACTGAAATTGGTGGCGGCTCACTGCGTATTTATACTTTAGAAATGCAAAAAGCGATTTTTGAAGCTTTAGGTATTGAAGAAGAGGAAGCCGAAGAGAAATTCAGTTTCTTGTTGAATGCGTTGAAATACGGTGCGCCTCCGCACGGTGGTTTGGCATTTGGTTTAGACCGTTTGGTGATGTTGATGACGGGTGCTTCGTCTATTCGTGATGTGATTGCCTTCCCGAAAACCAAGACAGCTGAATGTCCATTGACTCAAGCACCTGCACCAGTTGAGGCGACTCAATTGCGTGATTTAGGTATTCGTTTACGTGAAAAACCAAAAGCAGAATCTCAAGAATAAGTTTTGAGAATGTGAGAAGAACCCTGCAAATTTGCAGGGTTTTTATGAATTGAGATATGATCTAGCTAGTGGCATAATAGCGCTTCGTTTTGAATTTTAAGTTGAGCGTTACTATGGCTATGCGTCCTGCAGTTCGTAATCGTGGCATTATGCTAATTGTATTTGCTGTCGCTCAATGGTTATTCATGCGTTATATTCTGGCCAATAACCTATTTGCCTTAGACACCAATGACCGTATTTTGTACTTTAGCTTAAGTTCTATTGGCGGCGCATTTGTGATTTTTGTGGGGCTGATTTATATGGTTTTAAAAGGCAACGCAGAGAAAGTCGAATAATTCCCTTCTTTAACCACTGAGTGGTGACTTTCCTCAGTGGTTTTATCTCGTTTTATTTTGTTCTGAAAATGTTTAACTCCTTATCTGTGATTTAGACATAGGGGCAGCATCATCCTTGCTGTAATAAAACTCTTTGCAAAATTTTCTTCTTATAACCAGTGTAGTTTTCAAAGAGTTACAACATTATGTATTTTTTCCTCAAAGTCATTTCCCGATTTCCGTTGTTTTTTTTACAGCTTCTGGCATCCTGCATTGCAATTCTGCTGTATTCCTTCAATTCCTCACTCAAACGAATTACCAGCATCAATTTAAAGCTGGCTTATCCAAAACTAGATGAAACAGCCTACCAGACTCTCCTCAAGAAAAGCTTAAAAAGTCAATGTATGACCTATATAGAATCAATCAAATGTTGGGGTATGCCGCCTGAATACAGCTTAAATCAGATCAAAAATATTTACGGAGAGCAGCATCTTACAGAAGCCTTAGCCAATAAAAAAGGCGTTATAGTTGTGGTTGCACATTTGGGCTGTTGGGAATTTTTAAATGCATGGCTGAATTTACATGCCGCCCCGATGATCATGTACAAGCCCAATAAGCATAAAGCGGTCGATCGCTTTATGCTAGAAGCGCGCCAGCGATTGAATGCCACGCTTGTCCCCACCGATGAAAATGGCGTGCGTGCCATCTTTAAACATCTGAAGCAAGGAGGATTAACGGTCATTTTACCGGATCATCTTCCTAAAGCATCGGGAGGTATTTATTCAGAATTTTTTGGGCAAAAGACCTTATCTACTACGCTGGTGTCAAAACTGGCCAGTAAGACCCAATGCAATATAGTAGGCCTCAGTTGTATTCGTGATGAAACATCAGGTTTTAATGTGTATTGCTCACCACTATCCGATCAGATTTTATCGAAAGATTTACAAACTTCAGTGGATAGCTTGAATCAAAATTTAGAAGACATGATTAATATCGCATCCGAGCAATATGTCTGGTCTTATAAGCGGTTTAGAAATGTTGAAGGGAATAAAAATCTTTATACATCTCAGGCACTGGATAAATAGCGATGCTATATTGCCATACACAACCATAGAATCATGCTGATTTTTTAGTCGCTCAGTGGTTATTTATGTACTCTATACTTGCGAATGATATCTTTATACTCTAATACCCCATTAGTCTATTATTTCTTAAAGAGTATTTTAGGTGCACTGGTAATTTTATAGGATAGTTTATATAGTGTTGAATAGGAATCTGGATAAATAATAATGGCAAAATTAAAGATTTTAGTGATTGGCAAACGAAATGGCATTCTCCAATGGTATGAAAATATATTGGACTCAAATGATCAAAGCGCTGACTATGTAATTTCAGGCTTTGCTCTCAATCATAACAATACACTAGAACGTTTTTTAAAAAAAATTATTCCCAACAAAGACGTATACACAGCGAAATTACTAGAGAAAAAGTTATATTCATTTCAACCAGACTTAATTTTAATTGTCGATTTATTTTACTTCTCACCCTCTTTAATAAAGGTTTTATCAAAATATCCATGTAAAAAAACGCATTGGATTGGTGACTTCTTTGATCAAAGATTAGCTAAATCTAAAGAGATTATCGATTTATTTTGCTTTACAGATTCCAGCTTCATGGAGGATGCAAAAAAAATAGGTATTACAAATAGCCTGTATTTGCCATTAGCCTATAATCCCAATATCTTTTTTGAAGGCAAAGAGTCGAAAGCTGAACGCTTATTATTTATTGGTGCGTGGTCACCTAACAGACAGGAACTGATTGAACAAATTCCTCTTCCTCTTACAATTTATGGTAAAGGTTGGGATAAACTCAAAAAAGCAGATAGTATTATTCATCCATACAATATTCCTTTAACGCAAGTAGCAAATCTTTACCGAAAACATAAATATATTTTGAATCTGATTAACAAAAAAAATATTAGGCAAGGTATGAATATGCGATGCTTCGAAGCACCTGCATGTGGATGTATATTAGTCAGTGAATATGTTGAGGATTTAGAATTAGTATTTAAAATTGATGAGGAAATTATTTACTTTTCAAATCCCCAAGAATTGAAAAGTAAACTTAAAGAAACCATAATTAATGCTAGATTAGCAAAAGATAAAGTCCATTATCACCACACCTATAAAAATAGGTTAAAAACTCTGGTTGAATTGTTACTTGATTCAAAAATTTCACAATAGATCTAGATAGGTTACCCATTCCGTGTTTGTTAGCGTCATTATTCCTTGTTATAACCATGAAAAATATTTAGAAGAACGTATTAAAAGCATTCTTAATCAAACTTTATCCGACTTCGAAATTATTCTACTTGATGATCTCTCTCCAGATAACAGTGCTGAAATATTAAAAAGATATTCCAACCACCCAAAAGTTTCGCATTGTATTATCAATGAAAAAAACTCCGGCTCAACTTTTTTTCAATGGAATAAAGGGATTGAACTGGCAAAAGGAGATTTAATCTGGATTGCAGAATCAGATGATGTTGCTGATCCACACTTTTTAGAGAAGCTGGTTGCTCCATTTTATAAAAATAAAAAGTTAGTCTTAGCCTATAGTCAATCTTATCGCATGAATGAAAATGGCATAGTGACAGGTTCATGGAAAGATGCTACTGATCATCTTAACCCGACTCTATTTGAAAATGATTTCGAGATGTGTGGCTTAGAATATTTTGAAAAGTTTTTAAACACAGGCAATACTATTCCAAATGCGAGTGCCGTAGTTTTTAAAAAGCAAACCTATCTTGCTGTCGGTGGAGCAAACCCTAGTTTACGCTTTATTGGTGACTGGGAAATTTGGGCAAAAATTGCATCACAAGGAGAAATATTCTTTTCTCACGAATGTTTAAATTATTTTCGTTACCATGACACAAGTGTCATCGCTCAAGCAAAAAAGAAAAAAGATCATTTTGAAGTTAGACGTCAAATTATATTATTTCGACAAAGCCTGTCTCACTTTTTAGGTCATTATCGAAAAACACATCCTAATGCAAATAAAGCCTACAGCATCAATCAGAAAAGTTTATCAAAAGACCTTCGCAAGAATGCTTCTTTAGCAATACGACGTCGCTATTATGACAGAATTATTCCCACCAGCTTCATAGCATTAAAAACTCTACCATTCTATATAAAACCATTCTTTTTTTTACAATTAATCCTACAATGTATCTTATCCTTCCTTATAGTAGCACCTTATAAAGCAACATTAGAATACCTAAAATAGCTAAAACTTACCATGGTAATCCCCCCATCAATAATATTTATCTAAACTCTATATTAAATAATTAAAATTATATGTTATAATTAAACCTAAAGTCCTTGAAATGATAATCTAATTCTATGGATAATATCCTAACTTTAAAATACATATTTAACAAAGAAGGAAGTTTTGGAAAATTGTGGCAGTTATTTCGTCGCCACTTCATCCACAATGGTTTTGCTTCAACTCTAACGTTATGGAACACAAATAAAAAAGAAGCTATTTTTAAAAAATGGGCTGTCTCAAAAAACAAAAAAATAACTATATTAGCAACACCACATACCATTTTTATTGCCAATCTAATATCAAATTCATTAGAAAAGATTGGAATATCTTCTCAAATTGAAATCAACAATAATAAGAAAAAATTTTCAGAAAATTTATATTTTGTAATATGTCCACAATCATTCAAAACACTTCCGAAAAATCGTATTGTTTTCCAACTTGAACAGTCTATTTCTAATCGTTGGTTTTCTAAAAAACACATCAAAAAATTAGAAAATTTGGTGGTGTTTCAAAAAGTATGCTGAAACAAAGCAGGTTGAATTTTGATAAAATAGAGAAATGCGAATAACTCTAGAAATCAAATGTCCAACCTGCCTCAGTGACAGTATAAAGAAAAATGGCATCAA
>NZ_VOZT01000076.1:0-12068 GCF_013419625.1 Acinetobacter sp. YH12070
AAAATCATTTGAATGATTTCTTCTTGGTCTACGTGCCATAAAATACTCCATATATTGATGTTTATAACATCATTTGAGGAGCAGAATATCACTTATAGGAGTTGTTCAAATTTACGGATCCATCTCTGTTTTGATGATGCTAGGGCTTCACTATTAGAGGTCATCAATACTGAAATTTCTAAATTAGTTAAACAAGATGAAAAATTATATGAAAAAGCCTTAAGTATTGGAAAAAGAATTAATAAATTGCGAGCTTTAGGTTGGGCTGCTGAGGGCACAGCTCTTGCTTTTGGCGTTCCTACATTTGGTCTACTCTCAAAAGCCATTGATTCTATTGGCAATGGAATCAATGGCAGTGCTGGGGATGAAGATGCACAACACGTCACTGAAGCTATTAATAAAGGAAAAGAAAGCTTAAAAGATATTCTTAATGAGGAAAAAAGTTCAGCACCAAAAGAGATTACAGCTTTAAAAAATGAATTTGAAGATTTATTGGCATCTTTAAACAAAAAAGTTATTGTTTTTGTTGACAATTTAGATCGATGTCTTCCAAAGCAGACAATTGAGACTCTTGAATCTTTAAGACTATTTCTATTCATGAAGAATACAGCTTTTGTTATAGCTGCTGACGAAGAAATGGTGAGATTTGCTGTCAAAGATCATTTTAATGGGATAGATGAAAGACATATAACCGACTATCTAGATAAACTTATTCAGTTTCCTGTAAAAGTACCTCGTATTAGTACAAGAGAAGTGCGAGCTTATTTATTCTTATTGTATGCATCTATCCATGAAAACTATGCAACAGAAACAGCTAAACTAGAAAATCTTCGAAATGGATTGGAATCAAATCTGAGGCTTTCTTGGAAAGATGATCCAATTAAGGTTAAAGATGCCCTTGCCTTATTAGATGAACAGGCAGTTGATACACTTAATCTCTCTAACAACTTTTATGTCTCTGATCGTATAGCACATCTTCTAGCTGAGAATAAATACATTGAGGGTAATCCACGAATTGTAAAAAGAATGCTTAATGTCATTAGTATGCGTCAAATGATTGCTAGCGCTAGAAAAATGCCTAACGATATTGGGTTAATCACCAAAATGGCTTTATTCGAAAGATGTTGTAATTCAAAAAGTGTCTCTCTTTTATACAATACAATTAACAGTTCATCAGATGGTAAACCTAAAATATTAGAAGAATTAGAAGAATTAACAAATGATATAGATACATTTAAAAGTAAGTTACCGAAGGAATGGGAAGAACATCATGATTTCTTATTTAGTTGGTTTAGCCTAGAACCAAAGCTAAAAGGTGTAAACCTTAGACCTTTAGTATATTTGAGCAAAGAGACTGTACCTTTAAGAACTATAACAAAAGGCTTATCTAGTGATGGTGAAGCTGCATTAAAAACTTTATTGAAAGTTACGAATTCTTCTTCCAAAGCAGCAATTCAAGCTATTGGGAATATTCCTGTAGGTGAAGAGTCATTAGTTATGAATCTAATATTAGATGAATTAAATAAACATACTCATTGGGGGGCAAAACCAAATGGCTTCATAGGCGCATTTTTATTAGCTAGAGAACTAGAAGATACTAGACCTCAGTTTATACATTTCATGAACACGGTCATGGTGGAAAAAACTCCATGGTTTAGCCTATTGATAAGTAAAGAAAAATGGTTTCCAAAAAATTAAGGGGGATATAAATTATGGGAACATCTACCTCAAGTAAAGGGCCAGGTAGTAAATCACCATTAGTGCCTTCATGGGCTGATAATGATGGTCAAGGTCCAGGTAACAATCAATTAGAACAACGTTTCAGAGGATTTCGAGCTGCCTTAGGACAAGCCGCTTCAGCTAGCGGGGGAAATACAAATAGTCTAAAAAAAGCTCTTGGTCATTATGCAAAGAGTGCTACTGGTGGTAAATCTAATGGAGCTAGACGATTTAGCTCTATGGTGGGAGCCGGCGGTAGTTTATTTGATACCTTAAAGTCTTTGCAATCAGGTTCAGATACTAAGTTTCTAAATCTTTCTGATTTACAAGGGCAACCTGTAGATGTCGTAATTGATCAAATCATTGATTCTATTATCGATATTAACGGAGACTCAGAGCGTATTAGAGCTGCAATGAATGAAGCTCTAGCAGAGGCTTTAGATGGATTCTCGACTTTCGATTTTTCAAAAATTACCGATGATATTATTGTAGATATGATGATTAATTATCTCACCCAATGTATTTTTGAACAAATTATTCTAGATTCGAAAACAGCATTAGATAAAGCTGATACACCAGAAAAAGTAGAAATGATTGAATCAAGCCTATTGGAATTAATTAAAACATCAGTTGATTTGAATTTTGGAATACATTTAGAAAACATCAATACACTTAACAAACAAGATATTGAAACAATACAAAAAAATGCGATCCAAGATATTTGGAGTGAATGGGAGGATAACTTAAATGATTGAGCTCTATTTTGATACAGATAACACTCAGTTACCTCCTTTATCAGATAGTTTGATTCCTGTTCATCTATATGGTTCCCCAGCACAAAATGGTCAATATGCAAGTATTGGTCGCCCTTTATTGAATGAAATAAAAAGGATCAAAGAGGATTTAGATGAAACTGCATTAGATTTTTTGACTATAGCTATGGCCATTACTGCAGCTGATACATTTGTTGAGAGAAACAAACAAGCTGAAGATGGATGGTGTCGAGAATTTAAGCTTTCAATTCCACTTATCAATCCAAATCTATGGCTTCCACAAATTGAATTATTGAAAGAAATTATGCACTTTTTGAGTGGAGACTTGTGGCATTTTCAATTTAGGACAGGAAGTTTTGTTTGGCCAGATAAGATCAAACGTGGTCGTAAAATACCTCTAGCTGGGCATGACTCTGCATGTCTTTTTTCAGGTGGATTAGATAGTGCTATTGGCATTATTGATTTAACCTCGAAAAATATTAACCCTGTGTTAATCAGTCATGCTTATGCTAGAGATAAATCTAAACAAGATAATCTATATAATTTATTGGGTTTGAAAAATTCGAAATTTCAAGTTATTGCATATCCAAGAAAGGCTGGTGATATTCCAACTGACGTACAAATGAGGACAAGAAGTTTTAATTTTATAGCTTTCGGCGCATTAATCAGTACCGCAATCAGCCAACATCATCAAGCAGGTAAAGTAACGACCTTATATGTGCCAGAAAATGGTTTGATCTCTATTAATCCACCTCTTACTCCTCGCCGAATTGGTTCTTTGAGCACTAGAACAACTCATCCTCATTATATGAACCTCTTAAACGAATTGTTTAAGCGAGTTCATTTACCAGTGTTTTTAGAAAATCCTTACCAGTTTATGACTAAAGGTGAGATGATGCAAAACTGTTCAAATAAGATAGTTTTGAAGCAGATTGCCAAAGATACGGTGTCTTGTGGTAAGTGGAAAAGAACAGGAATTCAGTGCGGCAAGTGTGTTCCATGTATAATAAGAAGAGCCTCGTTCAATTCAGCAGCTATACCTGATCAAACAGTAGATTACGTTTATAAACACTTGGATTTAGTAATAAAAGATCCAGATAATCGTGATGATCTTATGTCAATGATTCTAGCTATTAGAAAATTGAAAAAGGCAAGAAACCCTAATATTTGGATCTCTAAGTCAGGAGCATTGCCTACTGATTTACATATCAGAAATCAAATTTTAGATACAGTGGTTCGAGGATTTAAAGAAGTCGAAGACTATTTAAAGTCACAATCTTTAGGTGTTAATATTTGATTTACCCTTACATTGATTTCCATTGCCATTTAGATTTATATGATGATCCACATGCAGTAGCGAAAGCATGTGGAGATTCTAAAAGTTATATATTATCTGTAACAACAACACCTAAAGCGTGGTTTGGGACAGATAAATTAACTCGTCATGGTTCAAGAATCAAAACAGCATTGGGTTTACATCCTCAAATAGCTCATGAACGTTATGACGAACTTGGGCTATTTGATTCATTAGTTGATCAAACTAGATACATTGGTGAAATCGGACTAGATGGTTCACCCAACTTCCGAAAACATGCGGAAATACAAAAAAAGGTTTTTTCACATATATTAAAAAAAACTAATAGCGGATCAGCTAAAATTTTAACAATACACAGTCTTAGAGCAATAAAACCTGTTATAGAACTCTTAAATGAAAATTTTGATAACGGTATACCAGTGCTCCATTGGTTTACAGGCAATCTTTCTGAGTTAAGAGAGGCTTTGAAAGCTGGATGTTGGTTTTCAATAAATGAGCGAATGTTAAAAACAGAAAAAGGACGACAGTTAGTTCAGCATATACCAAAAAATCTGATCCTTACGGAAACCGATGGTCCATTCATTGTGAAAACAGGTACTCCTTTATTGCCAGGTCAGGTTCAACCAGTTATTAATGAACTTGCGGACTTATGGAGGAGTAATTCAAATGAAGCTGCTGCTCAAATTTATGAAAACTTTAAGTATCTTCTAACTAATAATTAAGGTGGTATCTATTCATAGGCTCTATTTATTATTTTAATCTCTGTTGGCTCATAAGGAACAGGTGGTTCAGTTGGAATAAGAAATAATTTTATTATTTCACCCACATTAATTTTTTTAATTTATCTTCGACGGCTTAAAGTGTAAATTTATGAACGATTTTTTGCGGTATTTATAGTTAAATTTACGAAAAATAAATTAATTGTAAATTTATAATTTTTATTTTCATTTTAAACAATGTCTTAGGTGTTTAAATATTTTTTTAAGTAAATATAACCATACAACACGGGTAATGATTTTATTTATGAAGATGATTTTGCTGAAAGTACTGAAGCATTTTTTGAAAAATCAAATCAAGTGGATGAAGAAGGTAATCGTTTAATAGCGAATACGGAAAGTAATGGGCGTTTCCATTCAGATTGGTTAAGTATGATGTATAGCCGATTAAAATTAGCTAGAAATTTATTAAGTGATGAAGGAGTCTTATTCATTAGTATCGATAATAATGAGCAACATAATTTGATTAAAATCTGTAATGAAATTTATGGTGAAAAAAATTATATCGGCACAATAGCAGTACAATTGAATCCACGAGGAAGAAATTTAGATAAATTTATTGCAACAACTCATGAGTCCTTGATAATAATTGCGAAAAACTCAGATAATTTAAATACATTGAATGGTCTCCCTAAAGAAGGGCGTATGGTCGATGAATATAATCTTAATGACCCACAAAAAGGAAAATATAGATTGTTAGGTTTGAGGAATCGAAATCAAGCTTTTAATCCTATAACACGTCCTAACTTATATTTTCCATTGTTTGTTGATCCGCTCACTAAAAAAGTATCCTCCATTCAAAATGAAATTTTTACTGATATTGTCTATCCAGATACTCCAGAAGGAGTTAAAACATGTTGGACCTGGGGTAAAGATAAAATAATAAAAGAAAATGATCTTCTATGTGCTGAAAAAACAGGTAATGAGTGGCGTATTTATAGAAAAGACTATCTCATAAAATCTGACGGTGAAATGGCAACAACTTTACCAAAATCTATTTGGACTGATGCTGAACTAAATAATGATTATGGTAAGCGTGCTATTAAAGAGTTATTTGATAAAAATATTATGGATTTCCCTAAGTCACCTGAATTTATCAAAAAAATCATCTCAATTGGGTTGAATAAGAACGATATTATTTTGGATTTTTTTGCGGGATCATCTACTACAGCTCATGCAGTTATACAGCTTAATGCTGAAGATGCAGGCAATCGTAAATTTATTATGGTGCAATTACCAGAAAATACAGATGAAAAATCAGAAGCATATAAAGCAGGTTATAAAACTATAGCTGATATATCTAAAGAGCGTATCCGTCGTGCAGGTAAAAAAATCCTAGAAGATAATACCACCAAACAAGGTATTGAAAATTTAGATATTGGTTTCCGATCTCTAAAAATAGACTCCACAAATATGAAGGATGTGTATTACACACCTGACGCTTTAAAACAAGCTGATATGCTGGATTTAGCTTCAAATATTAAAGAAGACCGTACATCTGAAGATCTGTTATTCCACGTCATGTTGGATTGGGGGCTTGAGCTTTCATTGCCGATTGAACGTAAAACTGTTGCAGGAAAAGAAGTATTTTATGTGGCAGGCAATAGTCTTGTAGCGTGTTTTGATGAATTGAACTTTGATGTGGTGGATGAAGTTGCTAAAGATCATCCTTTACGCTTCGTATCAGCAGAAAAAGCCATTCATCTGGACCATGATAAAACCAATATCAAAGAACGCTTTAAACAGCTCTCTCCTGATACCGAAGTCAAGTTTCTTTAAGAGGGTTAGATAATGGAAATCCGTTTTAAAACCCTTGGGTATCAGAAAGACTCAGTACAAGCGATTGTGGATTGCTTTAAAGGACAACCACGTTCTGAAGGTCATCGTTATATGATTGACCAAGGTGCAGCCAAAGCAAAAAAAGTAACTGCACAGGTTGATATGCTTGAAGAAACCTTGGATTTACAAGGTGGTAAGGCTAAAAAAGTGATTGCCGATGTTGGTTTTGAGAATGCCCATGTTTTTGATCTACAAGCTGTACTGAAAAACATTCAGGACGTACAAGCAGCAAGTGGATTACAAAGATCATCTCAACTCATCACGGATGATAATGGCAAAGGCAAAAACCTGACCAAAAGCCAATTAAACCTTGATATTGAAATGGAAACAGGTACAGGTAAGACCTATTGTTATATCCGTACTATGTTTGAACTGCATAAGCAGTATGGCTGGTCGAAGTTTATTATTGTCGTACCAAGCATTGCCATTCGTGAGGGCGTTTACAAAAGCCTAAATATGATGGCTGATCACTTTCAAGAGCAATATGGCAAAAAGGCCCGTTTCTTTATCTACGACTCCAAAGCATTACACCATTTGGAAAGCTTTAGCTCGAATGGTGGGATCAACGTCATGGTGATTAACGTTCAAGCGTTTAATGCGACAGGTAAAGATAACCGTCGTATTTATGATGAACTAGATGAATTCCAATCGCGTCGTCCCATTGATGTGATTAGTCGTAACCGTCCAATTTTGATCTTAGATGAACCGCAAAAGATGGGCGCGGATAAAACCCTAGAGTCTTTATCTAACTTCAACCCATTGTTTATTCTGCGCTATTCCGCGACACATAAGCGAAACTATAACCTTGTGTATAGATTGGATGCTTTGGATGCCTATAACCAAAAACTTGTGAAAAAAATCACTGTAAAAGGTGTGGAAGTACAAGGCTTAACAGGTACACATGGGTATTTATACTTACAAGACATCATTGTATCTAAATCTGCACCTGTCGCTCGTTTGGAAATTGAGATTGAAACCAAGAATGGTTTCAAGCGTGAGGTAAGGAAGGTTAGTAAAGGCGATAACCTTTACGATATTTCCAATAAAGCAGAACAATACAATGACCGTTATGTCGTCTCAGACATTGATGCACGAGATAACTCGTTGACTTTCTTAAATGGCACCAAAATTCATGTTGGTGAAGCATTGGGGCATGTTGATGAAAAGATCATGCGTACCATTCAGATCCGTGAAACGATTCGTGCACACATTCAAAAAGAGCGTCAGTTATACAATCAGGGTATTAAAGTCCTGAGTCTTTTCTTCATTGATGAAGTGGCAAAATATCGTCAATATGATGAGGATAATAATCCTGTAGATGGTGAATACGTTCAAATCTTCAAAGAACAGTATCAACAGGTACTCAATGAAGTTCTGGATCTAAACTTAGAAAATGACCCATATTTTGACTATCTGAAAGCAATTAAGGTAGACCTTACCCACAATGGTTACTTCTCAATTGATAAGAGATCAAAACGTCTTGCCAATCCAGCAATTGACAAGAAAGCTGAAGAAGCTCAAATCTCTAATGATACAGATGCTTATGACCTGATTTTAAAAGACAAAGAACGCTTACTGTCTTTTGAAGAGCCAACACGTTTTATTTTCTCTCACTCGGCATTACGAGAAGGTTGGGATAACCCGAACGTGTTTGTGATCTGTACTTTAAAGCATTCAGATAATGTAATTTCTCGTCGCCAAGAAGTTGGCCGTGGTATGCGCCTTGCAGTGAATAAATTTGGCGAACGTATGGATGCCAACCATTTCCAAGGGGCATTAGGAGAAATTCATAAACTGAATAATCTCACAGTTGTGACCAATGAAAGTTACAAAGAGTTTGTGTCGAATCTACAATCAGAAATTCTGAATACGATTCAGAATCGCCCGACACAAGCTACCCCTGATTACTTTAAAGGGAAAATCTTTAAGTTATCCGATGGGTCTAGTGTTGAAGTCACTGAATTGATGGCAAAGCAGATTAATAAGCATCTGTCTAAGCACGATTATATTGATGACAATGATCAGTTAACGCCAAAGTATCACGAAGCGAAAGAGCAAGGCACGCTGGCTGAATTGCCTGAAAACTTGGTTGGATATACTGAGCAAATTCACAAGCTGATTGATGGGCTGTTTGATCCTAAAGCTCTGGAAGGCATTGCAGACGATGGCAATAAGAAGCTGACCAATAACATCAATCAAACCAATTTAGAACGTAAAGAATTCCAGGCTTTATGGTCTCGTATTAACCGTAAAGCAGTTTATCAAATTCATTTAGATTCTGAAAAACTCATTGAGCAGAGCATTAGTGCTGTTGAGCGTACTGCTGTCGAGCGTAACAATAAGTTTGTAGAAACGCTAAGTTATAAACTTGCTGAAGCGACTCAGAATGATGAATCAACTTATGAGCAAGTCAAAGCCAAAGAAATGTTTGGGAAGGTGACTTCACAAACTGAAGTGGCGAATATTTCTATTCAGTCTCAAGTGACCTATGACCTGATTGGGAATATTGCTGATGATACAAATCTCACTCGTAAAACGGTTGCCCGTATCTTACAGGGAATTAACGCTGCGGTATTTGCACAGTTTAAGTTGAATCCAGAAGCTTTCATTCGTGAAATGAGTCGTATCATAAACGAACAGCAAGCAAAAATGGTCATTCAAGGACTGAAATATAATCCTTTAGATAGTACTTATCCTGACAATGAAATCTTTGTGAGTAATGAGAATATTCCATTACAAGCGTATAAAGCAGAGCGTCATATTTGGGATTATGTCGTCACTGATTCTGATAATGAGCGTAAATTTGTTGAGGAGCTGGATGGTGCAGATGAGGTGGTCGTCTACGCTAAACTTCCCGATAGCTTTCAGATACCAACGCCTTTCGGTAGCTATAACCCTGACTGGGCGATTGCTTTCAATAAGGATAAAGTACGCCAAATCTATTTCGTTGCAGAAACTAAAGGCTCAATGCTGGACAGTGACCTACGGGAAAAAGAGAAACGTAAAATTGAAAGTGCTAAAAAGTTCTTCGCTACTTTAAATCAAGAAAATCAACCATTAGGTGATGCAGTGCAATATTCTGTGATTGATAGTTTTGGTAGTTTGATGAAATTAGTGAAATAAATAGGAAAGGCCTGAAATAAAAAATTCAGGCCTTTCCTATGGAATTGAAGACCCTAGGGGAAGGATAGAATTAATTTAGTTGTATGAGTATATTCGTGAATAAAATAAAATTTTGATTTTTAATGTTTTATTAAGTTTTAAGATGTGTAGTATCTAGCTGATTTATATATGAGTTGGTTTTTCGATATTGGCACTTATTCATATTCAGTAAATTGTATCGATAAAAGAGATGTCTGTCTAAATATTGGATAGTCTATATTATCGGTTAATTTCTCATTCTACTGTAAGCGTCTGATCTGACGTTCTGAAATATGAAGTAGCTGAGCAGCTTGGGATTGAGTTATGCGTTGATCACAGATTTCCTGCAAGACCGACACTCTCCGAAAATATCGAGACGATTCACGGTTGGTTACAGATAGTTTGGGTGTTATTTTTATCTCTATGCTTGATAGGCTTTATGAGCTTACCACAAATAATTTTTCATTCGGTCAGTCCTCGCTTTCATCCGACCAATTTTGACTCAACTCACTCACCA
Source organism: Acinetobacter sp. YH12070 (assembly GCF_013419625.1). Classification (NCBI taxonomy): domain Bacteria; kingdom Pseudomonadati; phylum Pseudomonadota; class Gammaproteobacteria; order Moraxellales; family Moraxellaceae; genus Acinetobacter; species Acinetobacter sp. YH12070. The sequence continues at coordinate 10,081 of NZ_VOZT01000076.1, forward strand.
AACGACTCTCATCGCATTTAAAATCAATATAGTGATAGGTATTGGCAGGCAATAGCCAATCCTGCCCTGTCAGTGGACATTTTTGTTCCATATCTTCTGCCTGTGTCCAATCACGGTAATTCATTAGAAAATAATAGGTGGGTACACCTGTGCTTTGTTCAATGATACGGCACAATTCTCGACCTATTTTGCTATGCTCAGAATTGGGATTTTGCATTTGCTCTAAGGCAAAGGCTTCACTTACTGGTTGAGAACCAAGCCACAAACGATATAACGCTTCAGCCTGACGATACCATGACCACACATTATCATAACAAGGGTGATCAGGTTGGGTATATGGGATTTTATATAGAGGAATGCCTTGTAAGGTTACTCCATCTAGTAAAGGCGAACTCCAGCCCCAACGCAACATGTAAAATTCAGATTGCGTTGGTACGGCATAACGGGGAAGAGGATAGTCATGGTCTTCTCCGATATACAAGGTTTGAATGGGTTTACCTGCTAACTGTTCGATTTTATTGTGCATTTCTTGGGCATAGCTGTTCATATTTTTACGGTCAAGGGCATCCATTTCAGGACACACCACAGTCACGCGAGTAATATCATTTTGGCTAACAGCTAAATGATGGTTACGGGGTAATATTTGTCCGTTGCCTTCTAAATTTCCTAAATAACAAAATACATCATGGTCGTGGCTATCATCATCTTCAGCGATACCTGTATATTGGGGTATGATAATATCAAAGGCGTGCATTTTTATATCTCATGCTTAATTTATATTAAATATATTTGGGGATGTTGCTGTTGAAATTGGTTAAAGTGCTGTCTTGTAGTGTCAATTTAACCTATACCGTCAATGCCGTACACTCTAAATATTAATAATACTTAAACTACTTGATATTATAACTATAATTTTTCTTATCATATTTACCGAAATAAGGAACAGCTACATCCTTATGCACTGTATTATTACTATCAGTATATGTAATTACTATAGAGTCTTCGGTGTCAGAATATTTTATAGGATACTTAAATGATTGATTAGGAGATAAATTACCTATATTTTCTGATTTATTAGTGGTTTTATAAGTTAAATTAACCTTAGTTATATCTTCGGAGGTTTTGTTATTTATAATTAGCATCCCTTCTGATTCACTTTGACTGGAACAAGCCACAGTAATTAATGCACTTAAGCTAATTACATACAGTTTTCTTATTGAGATCTTCACGAGCCAAACCTTTAGTTATTTTATTTAATACAAAATAATTCTATGCAAGAAATGCCACTCTCAACTTCTTAAGCCTATTGGAATGGCTGTATTACAAGAATTGTAAGTTTAATATTGAAAGTCTAACCTTCGTAAAATAAATGATTTAGCGAAAAAAAGTTGAGAGTTAAGCATAAAATGGAATCTTATTTTTCACCAAAGGAATTAGAAGATGTTAAAGAACCATTAGTTATAACTTTCATTTTGAGACTACCCTAAATTCTGTGTAACTATCTAGTTTTCTAAAATACTTCTTAAATTTTGTCAAAATGGCTTTATTAGCTCGAAAAACTAACTTTCTATACACCATGAAGTACACCGCGACTACCTAAATAACTCAATATACCAATATCATTAGTAAGCGTCCGCTGAATCCCATACCTATTTTTTAATTCGATTTAGGTTTCCAGCAGTGCGGCAGCAATTCTTCAATTTGGGTCACTTTATGTGTCGGTAACCTTTTCAGCACATCACTTAAATAGGCATACGGATCCAGCCCATTCAGCTTTGCTGACTGGATTAACGTCATGATGTTTGCCGCTCGCTGACCACTGCGCAGCGAACCTGCAAACAGCCAGTTCTTGCGCCCCAACGCCCAGGGACGCATCTGATTGTCGGGTAGTCAGACGCAGTTACCTACGTCCAACCCCCTAAGAACCGTGCATGCGAGTTTCCCAGCACACGGCTCAAGCCTCTGCTAAGGCGCCATTCGGCACCCGG
>NZ_VOZT01000077.1:0-11562 GCF_013419625.1 Acinetobacter sp. YH12070
GAATAATTCAAGTGAATTTGTTTGAAAGAAGAACTTTAAAAGCTTTATTTTCACCCGATAAAATACCCATAAAACAAGAGGAAGCTCAAATGAGCTTCCTCTTGTGAAAAATTGTGGGACAGCAGTGCCCGATGGGGTGCTTTTTTTGATCTTGAACGTGGCGAAATTAGTTCGCAGCAGCATCAACTACTGGGATTTTACCAATTTTTGCTTGCCAGATTTTTGGTGCAGTTGCGTGAACAGAAGTACCATTCACGTCAACAGCTACCGATACAGGCATGTCTTTTACAACAAATTTGTAGATCGCTTCCATACCTAAGTCAGCAAATGCTACAACTTCAGCTTCACGAATCGCTTTCGATACTAAGTAAGCAGCGCCGCCGACAGCCATGAGGTAAGTCGCTTTGTTGTCTTTGATTGCTTCAACAGCAGCAGGACCACGATCCGCTTTACCAATCATACCGAACATGCCAGTTGCTTCAAGCACTTGACGTGTGAACTTATCCATGCGTGTTGCAGTTGTTGGGCCAGCAGGACCAACGACTTCGTCACCGACAGGATCAACAGGGCCAACGTAGTAAATAAATTTACCTTTTAGGTCAACTGGAAGTTCTTCACCTTTGTTTAACATGTCAACCATACGTTTGTGCGCAGCGTCACGACCTGTATAGATTGTACCGTTAAGAAGCAGTGTGTCACCCGGTTGCCAAGAGTTCATTTCTTCTTGAGTGATGTTATCTAAGTCAACACGTTTAGATGTTGATGAATCCCAAGTCACCGCTGGGTAGTCTTCAAGGCTAGGCGCTTGAATATGTGCTACACCTGAACCGTCTAATTGGAAATGTGCATGACGAGTTGCAGCACAGTTAGGAATCATACCTACTGGTTTACCCGCAGCATGACATGGGTAGTCTTTGATTTTGATATCAAGAACAGTCGTTAAACCGCCAAGACCTTGAGCACCAATACCTAAAGCATTTACTTTTTCGAAGATTTCGATACGAAGTTCTTCGATTTGGTTTTGTGGGCCACGACGAAGTAATTCGTCCATGTTGATTTCTTCCATCAATGCTTCTTTTGCAAGCATCATGGCTTTTTCAGCAGTACCACCAATACCGATACCGAGCATACCAGGAGGACACCAACCTGCACCCATTGTTGGAACAGTTTTAAGTACCCAATCTACGATAGAGTCAGAAGGGTTAAGCATTGCAAGTTTAGATTTGTTTTCTGAACCGCCACCCTTAGCAGCAACAGTAATATCAACTTTATTACCCGGAACGAGTTTGTAGTGAATTACAGCAGGGGTATTGTCTTTGGTATTTTTACGACCAAAAGCAGGATCAGCTAATACTGATGCACGAAGAATGTTTGAGTTTTCAAGATAACCTTGACGTACACCTTCGTTGATTGCATCGTCTAGGCTCATGGTTAAATCAAATTTAACGTCTAAGCCCACTTCAAGAAATACGTTCACAATACCCGTATCTTGACAGATAGGACGATGGCCTTCTGCACACATACGAGAGTTAATTAAAATTTGTGCAATCGCGTCTTTTGCGGCTTTGTTTTCTTCACGGTCGTACGCACGGCTCATCGCTTGGATGAAGTCTTGTGGATGATAGTAAGAAATGAACTGAAGCGCATCTTTAACCGATGTGATCAAGTCATCTTGCTTGATAATAGTTGTCATACAAATATCTCTTGAGCGGGCTGTTAGCTAGCGGGCTAAATTATAAGACAAAAACACAGTTGTGTGGGTATTTCGCTTAATCTTTGGCCGAAAGTTTAATAGGCTTAAACAGCGCCATGTTTCGCAGTCATAAATGGCCTGAAAATGACGTTTTAACTGTCATATTTCATGAAATATTTGTCACATAACTAGAGGAGAAGATTTGTTTTTGTTTCTAAGATTATGAAATTAAATAATATTTATTATTTTTGGATATTTCATATTTGTCATATAACTGTCATAAAACTTTTACATAATGACGTCATCAAAGTTAGAGTGTGAATTATATGGTTACTCCAGTGTTGTCAGTTATTGGTTTTTCTCTATTTATCGCAGCAACTTGGTTCTACGGTCAACAAGAAGATCAAGCCTAAAGCTTTATCTTCTTTTTTTTTGCTTTAAATTTTATAAAAATAATATTCTTCTTCAAATCTTCAAATCTTCAAATCTTCAAATCTTCAAATCTTCAAATCTTCAAATCTTCAAATCTTCAAATCTTCAAATCTTCAAATCTTCAAATCTTCAAATCTTCAAATCTTCAAATCTTCAAATCTTTAGTTTCAATGATCAATTTTGTGTAAAAGTGCTTTAAAATTGAGTCTAAACGCGACAACATTTGATTATTTAACATATTGCCAAACATCAGGATCTTCATAATTTTCATCGATATGGTAGCCTTGTACTATAACTTCTTTTTCATCAATTTCTCTTGATTTTTTATTTCTTATCAGCTCATTTGCAAATGCTTGTTCTAACTCTTTTGAGGTCATTTTGTAAGTATCAATATTATTCTCTGAATCATCCATTGAATTTCTTTCATCATAACGAATCGTATTGAAAGCATAACGAACCATATATTGTTCTTTACCATCTTCAGTTTTTTGAGTTTGTTTTATACTCAGATCCAAAAGGATACCATTGGCATATAATCGGTAGCCTATAGTGTTCCCTCCAACTGTATTTATTATCTTTTTCCATTCTTCATAATTAAAGATATAAGTCGGGTCAATGACATCACCTGATTTCATTAGATATCGAATATTATCTTCCTTTGCTATTCGTGCAGAAAAACGATAGAAATAATTTTTCCATTCGGCCTGATTTATACGTCTCATTAAGTCAACATAAGCTTGGTGGGCTTGTTCAGGACGTACAAATTCCTCTTTGTTTAGCCCTGCATTAATATCAAGCCCTTGTATTCCATCCTCATTATTAAACGATGTTCCTAGAACTGAAAATACATGATCTATCACTAAGCTATTCTCACCATTTTCAACTTTAATCTGACCTAAGTTGGGTGGTGTAAAATCTAACTCTCTAAAACCTGCTCTAGATGGATGACTATCGGGACGCCCAAGATTATGTTGAGAAAAATCTTTAAACCCTTGTTGGCCTAAATGTAAACTAAAACGCTGTTGATTCATGACATTATTATTCTCTGTATTTTTTGCACTAGGTTGACAAGCTGAAAGGAGATAACCCACCATAAAAATAACAATGCAGTAATTAAATTTTTCCATCATTACTATCCTTTCCAACTGTAAAATTAGCTTTGCTATCGCCCCCATTTCGCAATAATTTTTAGTTCTTCTTCTAAAAAGTATCTTCCTTTATCACTTTGCATTAAACGATGATATTTTTCTGCTGCTTTTTTAATCCATTCCATACGGCTATCATAATTGGCGACTTTAGTGTTTGATAATGGTTCGCTGTATACTGTTTCTGGTACCTTATCGAGTACACCGGCGTGTCGCCCCTGATATTCTCTTTCCATGTTTTTGATATTATAAGAACTCGGCAGAATACTTTTCAATTTTGGTAGATATTCAAAAGCACTTTTAATTTCTAAAGTGCTTTTAAGTTTTTAATTATGGGTAAACAATTTGACCAAGGAACGTTTATAACTTCTTCTTTAATATGAGTAAATTTGGAAACATCACGTTGAGTTCGGCATTGATTAAAAGAGGATGAAGACATGCTCAAAGCATAATGCCAAGGTGCAATATCCATAAATAGCCATAAGTTACCTTTTGCAAAAGTATGTACAGGATCACGAATTACCCCTAGTGGAATCCATTTATATTCCCATGCAGTTAAACCATGTTTAAAATGGCAGCTAAGATTTTTTGAAACAAATGCACCTAAGCCCATCCAATAGTAACGGCCAACTAAATCTTTGTTTCGATGTTTTTCTTTTTCTAGATAAATATTGGCATAAACTGAAGCAATACGTCACGCCCTAGTTTCATATCCAGGCTCTAATTTATGTAAATTTTTCCTTTTATTTTTTAAATTAGATATGTGTATCAGAGCTTTGATTTCTTTTTTTAAGCGAAGAATGAATACATTATTGGTCATGTACCCAATACTCAAAATTTAGCCATAGAATTTAAAAGAAATTTCCACTAATTCTGAGCCATTTTTAATATAATGGAAGTTATATAAAACAAAAAACCACCCAATCTTTCGAAAGGGTGGTTTAGAACTCGAAACTAAAATTAAGCTTCTTGCTGTTCAGACTGAATTGCCGTTAATGCAATGGTAAACACGATGTCATCGACCAATGCGCCACGAGACAAGTCATTTACAGGCTTGTTTAAACCTTGCAGCATTGGGCCAACACTGACTACATTTGCAGAACGTTGAACTGCTTTATAGGTTGTATTACCTGTATTTAAGTCAGGGAAAATAAACACATTGGCACGACCAGCCACTTTAGAGTCAGGTGCTTTAGAGCGTCCCACACTTTCCACCGATGCAGCATCGTATTGAAGCGGGCCATCAATGAGTAAATCTGGACGGCGTTCTTTGGCAATACGTGTTGCTTCAGCCACTTTTTCGACATCTGCACCTGCACCAGAAGTACCTGTTGAATACGAAATCATTGCGATACGTGGGTCAATACCAAAAGCTTTTGCTGAATCTGCAGATTGAATCGCAATCTCTGCAAGCTGTTCTGCATTTGGATCTGGATTAATGGCACAGTCACCATATACATAGACTTCATCAGGTAACAGCATAAAGAATACTGAAGAAACCAATGAATAATCAGGTGCGGTCTTAATCAATTGGAATGCAGGACGTACAGTATTCGCCGTAGTATGTACTGCGCCTGAGACTAAGCCATCCACCTGATCGAGTGCAAGCATCATGGTGCCTAAAACCACGGTGTCTTGTAGCTGTTCGCGTGCTTGTAGATCATTGAGTTTGCCTTTACGCAGCTCAACCATTTTAGGCACATAGTTTTCACGAATCAGATCTGGATCAATAATTTCCAAATCATGTGGAAGTTCGATATTACGTGCTTTTGCAACTTCAATCACGGCTTCAGGTTTTGCCAATAAAATACAGTGTGCAATGCCACGTGATTGACAAATGGCAGCCGCCTGAATGGTGCGTGGTTCATCACCTTCAGGTAGAACAATTCGTTTTTTCGCAGCAATAGATTTTTGTACCAATTCATGACGGAATGCAGAAGGGGACAAGCGTGGTTGATATGAACCATTTAATACTTCAGTAATCCATTCAGCATTGATGTGGCTTGAAACAAAGCGGGTCACTTGTTCTGCACGTTCTACGTCATCGACAGGAATTTCATTGCCTAAATTTGAAAGTTGTTGTGCCGTTTCAAAAGTGCTTAAAGGCGTATGTAAAATCGGTAAGCCTTGCTTAATCGCAGTTTGGCAGAAATCCAAAACTTGTGGGTTCGGTTGATGGTGTTCAGTCAAAACTAAACCGGCAAGTGGAATACCATTGCTACTTGCAAGGCTAGAAGCCAACAACACATCAATACGGTCAGAGGCGCTGATAATCAGTTCGCCTGCCACAAATTTGTGAAGTTCATGTTCAATATTCGATGCAACTAGGCTGCTATGTAGTACGCGGCGATGAGCGGCATCGCCTTGGTTGATCCATTCCGCTTGAATATGCGTCGCCAAGTCAGACATGCGCGGTACGCTGAGCGTATTACTAAATGGAACGAGGCCAATAACAGGTAGCTGTGTAGAACCAATTTGCGGATTACTTTGTTGTAATTCGAGTACAAATTTATTGGTGTCACTAATTAAACGCAGATTTGGATCAAGTGTGACAGGAATTTGCGCAGACTCTTCTGGCAAGCCACGTGTGCGCATAAACAAAACACCCGCAGTACGTTCAGATGCCGCACCACCAAATTGGCGTAGTGAACTGTCAATTTTCTCAGCCGTTTTCGTGGCATTTTGAATATCTGCTGTGCTGACAATAATCACTTTGGCATCGAGTGCTTTTGCTAAAGTCGCATTCAGTTCTGAGGCAAAGTTATCTCGGCTGTTTGGAACCAAGCCTTCAACAATAATTAGGTCATGCTTTTTTGCAATTTCACGGTGCAAACGAACCGCTTCTTCGAGCAGTTCATCACTTTCATCATGACTGAGTTGTTTCACGATGGTGGCATGGTGAATGGGTTCTACCGTTTCATTATTAAATAAATGACGATAAAGAGCCGTTGTACGGTCTACAGTATCTGCGACATTTTCCTGTGAAAATGGTTTCAGAAAACCTGCTTTGACCCCTTGGCATTCCAAAGCATAAATTAAACCTAAGCATGCAGATGTTAAACCTACACCTTCCCCAGTTGGCACGAGTAAAATTGTTTTCATACGGTGTCTAAATTAAAGCTAAAAATTAATATTGAAGGCGAAGGGGCTGATGCGATTGCTTATGCAATCGCAGCTTCAGCATCAGGCTTTTTTGTAGCAGACGCTGTCACCTCGTCTACAACATGCTCAGTTTCTTTGGCAATACGGCCTTCTTCATCGGTAGGAACAACCCAAATTTGTGGGCCAGTACCGTGGTCAATACGACCTTCCGTACCGCGTTTTAGGTTGTCATTTAATTCTTTACTCAGGTTGAAACCAAAGTGTGGTAAGTATGAAACCGTTTTTTCACGAATGTAGGCAGAATTTTCACCAATACCACCGGTAAAGAATAAACCGTCAATACGTGGTAGACCACAGCTGAGACCTGCTAAAGATTTTGCTAAACGGTAGCAGAATACTTCAATGGCAAGCGCGGCATCTTCGTTGCCTTGTTCCGATGCTTCGATCAATGTACGCATGTCATTTGAAAGATCAGACAAACCGAGTAGGCCTGATTGGCTGTTCAGCATTTTGTCGATTTTGTAGATATCCCAACCTAAGTTGCTCGCAAGGAAGCTGTGAATACTTGGGTCAACATCACCACTACGTGTGCCCATGACCACACCTTCAAGAGGTGTTAGACCCATTGACGTATCTACAGATTGACCATTCCAAATCGCACAAGTCGAGCTACCATTGCCTAAGTGAGCAGTTAACCAGCCACCTTGTTTAAAGCTGCCTGCCAACATTGAGCCACGCTCAGATACGTAGGCATGGCTTGTACCGTGGAAGCCATAACGACGCACGTTATGCTGTGTGTACAAGAATTTTGGTAAAGCATAGCGGTATGCATGAGACGGCATGGTTTGGTGGAATGCAGTGTCAAATACGGCTACTTGCGGAAGTTCAGGGAACAAACGCATGGTTGCTTCGATACCCACCAAGTGAGCCGGGTTATGCAATGGAGCAAGTGGAGTTGCTTCACGAATACGTTCAATAATTTCTGGTGTTAATAGCTCAGCTTTGGTTAATGTACCGCCGTGAACAACGCGGTGACCAATCGCTTGAGGATTATGGTGAGCCAAACGCTCTAAAATAGTTTCGAGGGCTTTTTCATGGTCAGCATATGGAATAGACAGCTCAAGCGCAGCACCACCCGTAGTGACCCCTTTAATACGTGCATCAGCAGAACCTAGGTTCTCGGCCAGACCAAAAATACGATCTTCACGGCGCTCAGAAACTAACGCATATTTGATAGAAGAAGATCCGCAGTTAATTACTAATACTGATGTAGACACGTTTAAATACCCGAATTCTAATTGAAATACTTATCCATAATGTTGATCTGATTGCAGTTGTATTGATTGATGCAATTTAGATCTGTGATGATGTTTTATCATGGGTTTTTTTATCGTCCTAGATAGACTTTAGGAGATTAGACTTAAGCACTATCGACCCTGAGCACAATAATAATTAAAATTTATCAGTTCATAGTTTTCATTTATTAATAAAATAATCCTCAAAATTTATACGATTTAAGGGATATACATAGAACATAACATGCGGTTGCTGCGCTGTAATCCTCAAATTGTTGCAAAAAGCAGGTAATTTGAACTTTTCTTATTCTTCTTAAGCATTTAATTGTCAAAAAATCTGTTTTCGATTCTATATCCTGTGTGTTTGCAGGCTTATATTTCAATATGTGAACCCTGGGTCTAGTTTTTTAAATCGCCATAAAAAAAGCTGTGCCTTTAATCAGAAAAGCACAGCTTTCATTGTCTTATTGGGTGTTATTGGCGAATTTGACCATCACCAAACACAATCCATTTTTGAGAAGTTAGACCTTCTAGACCGACTGGTCCGCGTGCATGGATTTTATCGGTTGAAATACCAATCTCAGCACCAAGACCATATTCAAACCCATCCGCAAAACGCGTTGAGGCATTGATCATCACTGAACTCGAATCTACACGCGCCAAGAACTGACGAGCCAGACTAAAGTTTTCGGTAATGATCGAGTCGGTATGGTGTGAGCCATATTTGTTGATGTGCTCGATCGCTTCATCTAGGCCAGTAACGACTTTCACTGCCAAAATCGGGCCTAAGTATTCGGTGTACCAATCTTCTTCAGTTGCAGGAACAATCGATTCACCCAAAATGCGCTGGGTTTCAGCACAGCCACGAAGTTCAACTTTTTTCTCAGCATAAAGTTCAGCAATGCGTGGTAAAAACTCTTCAGCGACATTTTCATCGACGAGCAAGGTTTCCATGGCATTACATACGCCATAACGGTGTGTTTTGGCATTAAGCGCAATAGGTAATGCTTTTTGCAAATCAGCCTGAGCTTCCACAAAAACATGGCAGTTACCATCAAGATGTTTGATAACAGGCACACGTGCTTCATTGGTGATACGTTCGATTAAGCCTTTGCCACCACGAGGTACGATCACATCGACATATTCAGGCATAGTAATTAATTGGCCAACCGCAGCACGGTCTGGGGTATTAAGCACTTGAACGGCATGCTCAGGTACACCTGCAGCAGTTAAGCCATGTTGAATCGCTGCCGCAATTGCTTGGTTAGATTCCAAAGCTTCAGAACCACCACGTAAAATAATCGCGTTACCTGATTTAAGCGCTAAAGATGCGGCTTCAAGCGTTACATTCGGGCGAGATTCATAAATCATGCCGACAACACCTAGCGGCACGCGCATTTTGCCCAGCTGAATACCTGTCGGACGAAAGGCCATATCGGTAATTTCGCCAATCGGGTCAGTGAGTGCGATTACATCTTTTAGACCTTGAAGCATGCCTTTAAAGCGTGTGGGGGTAAGTTCTAAGCGATCAAGTAGAGCACTATCCAAGTTGTTGTTATGCGCTTTGGTCATATCCACTTGGTTAGCTGCCAAAATTGCAGTTTCACTGTTTTGTAAAGCAGTATAAATTGCTGATAAGGCATTATTTTTAGTCTGGGTAGAAGCCCCTGCGAGCACACGTGATGCTGTGCGTGCTTGCTGTCCTACCGTTTGCATGTATTGTTCAATAGACTCTTGCATAGCGGTTTGATCACTTAGAAATTTCAACTCGATATTAACAGCCTGTGACTGAACAATGAAGCACTTAAGTGCATATTCGACTGTACATGCTGACCAGAATTAACATTTTGAAATTGTTTTTAGAACAAAAGTAGATAAGCGGCGGGGATATCAGTTGCTTGTAAAATGAACCTCTGTATAGAATGAAACAATAGCGACATTGAAGTCGTACAAATAACGATTAAAGAGCAGGACGCTAAGTCGAGCAGAGTCTCTAAATGAATTCCTGACAATAAAAATAAGGCAGGAATGGAGGAAAGGAATATGAATTCCATTATCCAAATGGATCCCACCGTACAGGAAAGTACGCATTACAGTTTTTTCGATCTGTATGACAAGCAAAGCTTTAAACAGCCTGCCAGAACGACATGGATTGATGGCTGGAAGGTCGAATATATGGCCATTGCACAACCTGAAACCATTCATCGCACCCCGATTGTTATTATTGGTGGGGCATTTCAAAACTTTAATTCCTACAAATATTGTGTCGAACAATTATTTGCGGCAGGCCCAATTATTTTAATTGATTTACCCTCCATGGGCTCAAACCAGCAAATTACCAATGTCGATACTTCGGTGTCGGCAGGGACTTTAGAGTTGGGTGATCTGGCACAGATGTTAGGCGTTTGGTTGGATATCGTCGGGCTAGAAAAAGTATCCGTGATGGGGATGTCGCTCGGTTCAGTGGTGGCTGCAGGACTGGCGGATCAACGTCCTGAATTGATTGACCGCATGATATTGATGGGCGTAATGCAAAAAACGCGCAAGAGCTGGCGCATGTTGCTTGAAGAATCCTTGCATTTGATGAAAGAACAGCGCATGGATGAATTTGGTCAAGCGGTGATTTTGTATTTGGTTAATCATGCCAAACTGGATGTGACGCGGATGTCACCGACAGCAAAGCGTTTGTTCTTTAGACAAATGGCTGAATTCACCAATACCGAACAAGAGCGTTATGACATTAACTGTAACCGTTTGCTGCGTTTGCAAGACGTGCCGATTCCACAGTGTGATGTATTGGTGTCTTGCGGGCAGTACGACAGTTTTACTTTGCCACATGAAAATGCGGGCTTTGCCTTGCAATGTCCGAATATGCAATTTGCCATGATTGCCAATGCGGATCATTTACCGCAGTTGCAACGCCGTAAGGAAACCATGAATTTGTTTGCAACTTATCTACGCGGTGAGTCTATTCAGCAGTTGGATGGGATCATTCCAATGAGCCGAGAGCAAATGCAAAATATTGAACGCCGTGGCGAAGCGCGTGTAAGTGTACAACAGCCATTCACGCATTTATCTCATCGCCATTCAGACCTCGTGGTTGAAACTCAAATTACGGATTTAAATTATTTCGGCGTGTTGCTGAATGTACAGGCTGAAATGTTGGACTCCATGCACGCATATCCTCGGGATTTGGCATTACATCTAGAAGATGAAGAAGGTGAGTTTAAAATTGAATGTCTCATCTTTGACGTTGTAGATACGCAGGTTCGTGCTTTGTTTAAGCATGGTAGTTTTGAGTTGGCGGAGCGTTTATTGCGCTTTGTACAACGCCAAAAAGAAGATGTGTTGTTATTAGAAGCCGTAAGTTAAAACATGAACATATAAAAAACAGCGCGTTAGCGCTGTTTTTTTGTTTTGGCATGGACCATCCAAACCAAATCGCCACAGTGCTGCTCTGCATCGTGGAAAGGAATCACTTGTTCTTGTTGCTGTTGTGGAAAGTATAAGGCCGGCTGAACGACGTCTACTTCTTCAAATCCTGTATGACTGAAAAACTGCTGTAATTCAGCAGGGGATTGAAAATGAAAAGTAAAAGCGCTGCGAGACATGACTTTGAGTAATTTACTACTGGCCCAAATAAAACGTGCTAAACGGTTCTTGACGGGTTCAGGATAGATGTCGGTCAGATAATGTAATTCCTGAAATGAGGCGCCATATTCGGTGATCCCTTGCAATAACTTATTCAGTAGCGTTTGATCAAAATAATTAAGGCTCTAGACTAGCAGATTTGCACTTAGTTTTACCTAATGAGGTCCCACAACTCTGTTGCTAGCTCATTAGGCTCCCTCATCCAACGCCATTCTGTTTCTTTAAGATGATAATCAAAATACTC